>JABFVJ010000322.1 GCA_013362835.1 Nonomuraea sp.
ACGCCGGGCGTGATGAGGGTGATGCCGGGCCCGACCTCGGCGCGTACGGCGGCGACCTCGTTGGGCGAGCACACCAGCGCCGTCGCCCCCGCCTCCACCGACAGCGACGCGAGGCGGCGTACGGCGTCGGCGGCGGGACCGGCGAGGCCGATGCGGTCGAGGTCGGACTCGTTCAGTGAGGTGAGGATCGTCACAGCGGCGATCTTGGTGTGCGGGGCGGACTCGACGGCGGCCCGGATCATGGCCGATCCGCCGGCCGCGTGCACGGTGAGGATCGCGGGCCGCAGCCGGCCCACGGCCTTGGCGGCGCCGGCGACGGTGTTGGGGATGTCGTGCAGCTTGAGGTCGAGGAAGATCTGGACGCCGCTCGCGCCGCGCACCGAGGCGATCACGTCGGGGCCGTAGCGCAGGTACAGCTCCAGGCCCACCTTGATGGTGCTGACGTGCGGCGTCACCAGGCTCGCCCACCGGGCGGCGGTCTCCAGGTCGGGGGCGTCGAGGGCGACGGCGATGGGTGCGGGCGTCAAGGGGAGCTCTCCTCGGAGTCGACTAGAAGGTGCCGGGGAGCGCTCCCCGGCGGGCGGTGGGCCAGGCCGACGGCGTCGGCGAGGCGCTGGAAGCCGCGCGCCCGCAGCAGGTCCTCGAGCTCGCGCTCGATGCGCAGGCACGCGTACGGGTCGTGGAACAGCGCGGTGCCGACCCCGACCAGGCAGGCGCCCGCCAGGATGAACTGGAAGGCGTCCCTGCCGGTCATCACGCCGCCCATGCCGATCAGCGGCACCCCGGGCAGCGCGGCGTGCACCTGCCACACGCACCGTACGGCCAGCGGCAGGATGGCGGGCCCCGACAGCCCGCCGGTGACGGCGGCGAGCGAGGGGCGCAGCGCCTCGGTGTCGATGGTCATGCCGAGCGGGTTGTTGATCATGGACAGGGCGTCGGCCCCGGCGTCCACGCAGGCGCGCGCGACGGAGACGATGTCGGCCACGTCGGGGGCGAGCTTGGCCACGACGGGCACGTCGTAGCGCATGATCGAGCGCACCGAGGCGATGACCTCGGCGGCGGCGCTGCCCTCGCGGGCGAAGACACGCCCTCTGTCCTCCATGTTCGGGCAAGAAAGGTTGACCTCCAGAGCGGTCACGCCGGGCGCGTCGGCGAGCCTGCGGGCCAGCTCGGAGTATTCGGCGACGGTGCCGCCGCCGATGGAAACGATGGTCTTGATGCCGCGCTGGGCCAGCCAGGGCAGCTCGCGCTCCAGGAACGCGTCGATGCCGGGGCCCTGGAGCCCGACGGCGTTGAGCATGCCGGAGGGCGTCTCGGCCATGCGCGGCGTGGGGCGTCCGGCGCGGGGGGCCATGGTGATGGAACGGGTGGTCAGCGCGCCGAGCCGGTGCAGGTCGAAGAACTGGGCGAGCTCCCGGCCCGAGGACGCGCAGCCGGCGGCCGTGGTGATCGGGTTCGCCAGCTCCACGTGCGCCAGAAACGTCCGCATATCAACTGACATGTCGTGCACCGCCTCCGGGGGCGCCGAGCGCGTCGAACGGGATCGTTCCCACGTCCTCGAACCGCACCCGCTCTCCCCGGAACACCGGCCCTTCCGCGCACGCGCGGACCATCCTGGTCACCCCGTCGTCGCCGATGACCGGGATGACGCACGTCATGCACACCCCGATGCCGCAGGCCATCGACTCCTCGACGGCCACCTGCACCGGGATGTCGAACTCCATCGCCACCGCCGTCACCGCCCGCAGCGCCGGCATGGGCGCGCAGGCGTAGACGGCGTCGGCGCGCGTGTCGGCGATCACCGACGGCAGCGCGTCGGTGACCTTGCCGCGCAGGCCGAGCGAGCCGTCCTCGGTGGTCAGGGTCGTCGTCTGGGCGATGCGGCGGGCGCGCATGGCGCCGAACACGCGGTCGGCCCCGGCGCCGCCGAGCACGAAGTCGACCCGGCAGCCGCGCGCCAGCAGCGCGTCGGCCAGCGGGAACAGCACGGCCGAGCCGTACTCGGCGCCGACCAGCACGCAGTTGACCGGGTCGCGCGGCAGCGGGAAGGGCCGGCCGAGCGGCCCGACCAGGTCGAGCGTGTCGCGGGCGCGCCGTTCGGCCAGCCAGGACGTGCCCGGCCCGGCGGCGGTGAAGACGAGCTCCACCGTGCCGCCGTAGTCGGACTTCACGTCATGGATGGACAGCGCGCGCCGCGTCACCATCGACGTCTGCGCCCCGCCGACCGCCACCGAGACGAAGTGGCCGGGACGGTAACGCTCGGCGATGCCGGGCGCCACCACCGTCAGCGCATGGTAGGCGTCGACCCGGCGCGTCGTCAGCACCGTGCCCGTCACCTGCACCGGTGTGCCGGCCAGTCGTCTTCACCTCCCGCGCGGGTCAGCCGCGTAGTGCCTGTGCGTGCTCCTGGAGCGAACGTACGCCGACGTCGCCGCGTACGATCGCCTGGATCCCCGCCGCCGCGGCGGCCAGGCCCGCGACCGTGGTGATGCACGGGATGCCGCGCAGCACCGCCGCGGTGCGGATCTCGTAGCCGTCGAGCCGCGGCCCGGACTGGCCGGGGCTGCCGAACGGCGTGTTCACGATGAGATCCACCTCGCCGTCGAGAATCGCCTGCACGCTCGTCGGCTCACCTCCGGGCCCGCTCCCCTCGCTGTGCTTTCGCACGATCTTGGCATGGACACCGTTGCGGCGCAGCACCTCGGCGGTGCCCTCGGTGGCGAGGATCTCGAAGCCGAGGTCGGCCAGTGCCTTCACAGGGAAGATCATGGCACGCTTGTCCCTGTTGGCCACGGACACGAACGCGCGCCCCGTGGTCGGCAGCTCGCCGTAGGCCCCGGCCTGCGACTTGGCGTACGCCACGCCGAAGTACGCGTCGATGCCCATGACCTCGCCCGTGGAGCGCATCTCGGGCCCGAGCACGATGTCGACGCCGCGGAACCGGTTGAAGGGCAGCACGGCCTCCTTGACCGCGATGGACGCCTCCAGCGGCAGCGTGCCGCCGTCGCCGGTGGCGGGCAGCATGCCCTCCGCGCGCAGCGAGGCGATCGACGCGCCGAGCATCACCCGGGCCGCCGCCTTGGCCAGCGGCGTGGCCGTGGCCTTGGACACGAACGGCACCGTACGGCTGGCCCGCGGGTTGGCCTCCAGGACGTACAGGACGCCGGCGGACATGGCGTACTGGACGTTCAGGAGGCCGCGCACGCCCACTCCGGCGGCGATGGCCTCGGTGGCGGCGCGGATGCGCTTGATGTCGTTGCTGCCGAGCGTGAGCGGCGGCAGCGCGCACGCCGAGTCGCCGGAGTGGATGCCGGCCTCCTCGATGTGCTCCATGACGCCGCCGAGGAACAGCTCCTGGCCGTCGTAGAGGGCGTCGACGTCGATCTCGATGGCCTCGTCGAGGAACTTGTCGACCAGCACCGGGTGGCCGCCCTCCTGGGCCGCCATGTACGTGGTCAGCGTCTCGTCGTCGTAGACGATGGCCATGCCGGCGCCGCCGAGCACGTACGAGGGGCGTACGAGGACGGGGTAGCCGATCTCGTCGGCGATCTCCAGCGCCTCCGAGACCGTCAGCGCGGTGCCGTGCTTGGGCGCGGGCAGCCCGGCCTCGGCGAGCACCCGGCCGAACGCGCCGCGCTCCTCGGCGAGGTGGATCGACTCGGGCGAGGTGCCGACCACGGGCACGCCCGCGTCCTTGAGCGCCTGCGCCAGGCCGAGCGGCGTCTGGCCGCCGAGCTGCACGATCACGCCCACGACCGGGCCCGTCTCCTGCTCGGCGTGCACGACCTCCAGGACGTCCTCCAGGGTGAGCGGCTCGAAGTAGAGCCGGTCGGAGGTGTCGTAGTCGGTCGAGACGGTCTCGGGGTTGCAGTTGACCATGACGGTCTCGAACCCGGCCCGCGACAGCTCGAACGAGGCGTGCACGCAGGCGTAGTCGAACTCGATGCCCTGGCCGATGCGGTTGGGCCCGGAGCCGAGGATGATGACCTTCCGGCGCTCCCCCTGGGGGACCTCGGTCTCCTCGTCGTAGGTGGAGTAGAGGTAGGGCGTCTTGGCGGCGAACTCGGCGGCGCAGGTGTCGACGGTGTTGTAGACCGGGCGCAGGCCGAGCGCGTGGCGCAGGTCGCGCACGCGGGCCTCGTCGATGCCGCGGATCTCGCCGATCTGCGCGTCGGAGAAGCCGTGGTGCTTGGCGCGGGCCAGCACGTCGGCGGTCAGCTCGGGCGCGGCGGCGATCTCCTTCGCCTCCTCGTCCAGCAGGAAGAGCTGGTCGAGGAACCAGGGGTCGACGCTGGTCGATTCGTACAGCTCGGCGGCGCTCGCGCCCGCCCTGATCGCCTGCTGCATGGTGCGCAGCCGGCCGTCGTGCGGGGTGCGGCAGGCGTCCAGCAGCTCGTCCTTGGCCTGGACGGGGCCCGCCCAGGTGAAGGAGGACTCCTTCTTCTCCAGCGACCTCAGCGCCTTCTGCAGCGCCTCGGGGAAGGACCGCCCGATGGCCATCGCCTCGCCGACCGACTTCATGTGCGTGGTCAGCGTACGGTCGGCCCCGGCGAACTTCTCGAACGCGAAGCGCGGCACCTTGACCACGATGTAGTCGAG
>JABFVJ010000400.1 GCA_013362835.1 Nonomuraea sp.
GCCAGACGTTGCGCGCGGTCGTCGCCTGGAGCTGGGAGCTGCTGACCGAGCCCGAGCGGGCCATGGCCATGCGCCTGACCGTCTTCTCCGGCGGCGCCACGGCGTCGGCCGCTGCGGCCGTCTGCGGGCTGCCCGAGCACCTGCTCGACTCGCTCGCGGACAAGTCGCTGCTGGAGGTGGCGGGCGGCCGGTACCGGATGCTGGAGACGATCCGGGCGTTCTGCGCGGACCGGCTCGGCGACGAGGCCGCGCGGTTCAGGCGGGCGCACGCCGCGTACTTCCTCGGCCTGGCCGAGGAGGCCGACCCGCGGCTGCGGGGCGGCGAGCAGCTGGTGTGGCTGGCCAGGCTGGCGGCCGAGCACGACAACCTGCAGGCGGCGCTGCGCTGGGCGGTGGAGTGCGGCGAGGTGACGTTCGGGATGCGGCTGCTGGCCGCGCAGACGTTCGCCCTGTGGATGCGCGGCATGCGCACGGCGACGGCCAAGGCGGCCGCGGCCCTGCTGCGCGCCGCCGGGCCGCGGCCCGATCCGGCGCTCGGCGACGCCTACCTGCTGACCCTGCTGGCCGCGACGGGCGAGGACAGCGAGCTGCGGGCGCGGTACATCGACCGGGCCGGAACGATGATCACGACAGACGGCCTGCGTCACCCGATCGTCACGTGCCTGTGGCCGATGATCACCTCCGGGTCGGCCGACCCCGCGCTCACGGTCGAGCTGATCACGCGCGGCGCCCGCAGCGCGGACCCCTGGGAACGGGCCGCGACCCGGCTGATCTGGGCCTATCCCCGGATGGCCGCGGGCGAGTTCACCCTCGCGGAGGAGGATCTGACGGCCGCGTTCGAGGGGTTCCGCGCGCTCGGCGAACGCTGGGGCGCGACCATGGCCCTCGACGCGCTGGCCTGGCTGGCCGGCACGTACGGCGACGAGGCCACCGCCCTGGCCAGGACCGAGGAGGCGCTCGCCATGGCCGCCCGGCTCGGCTCGGACGAGGACCTGGCCGATCTCTACTGCAACCGGGGCGACTACCGCATCCGGCACGACCTGGCCGGCGCGCGGGCCGACTACGAGCGGGCGTACGAGCTGGCGGGGCGTACGGGCGGCCCGATGCTGGCGATCGCGCTGCGCGGACTCGGCGACGTCGCGTCCCGCGAGGGCGACCGGACCCGCGCCGGAGACCTGTACGAGCACGCGCTGCGCCGATCCGGCGCCCCATGGGTGAAGACCTCCGGGAACATGGCCAGGCTCCTGGTGGGGCTGGGACGGCTGGCCGAGGCCGACGGCGACCGCGCCGGGGCGCGCGACTTCTACCTGCGGGCGATCGAGGCCGCGGTGTCGTCGGGCGCGCTGTCGGAGAGCGCGCGGGCGATCGAGGCGCTGGCCGTGCCGGCCTTCGACGACGACCCCGAGCTGGCGGCCACGCTGCTCGGGGCCGCCGTCGCGATCCGCGGCGTCACCCGGCCCGGTGACGAGGAGGTCGACCGGCTGTCGGAGCGGGCGCGCGAGGCGCTCGGCGAGGACGCCTTCGCGCGGGCCCGCCGCGCGGGCGCGCGACTCGGCCACCGGGAGGCCCTGATGCTGGCGGGCCTCCCCGAAGAGGTGATCGACCGCTCCCCCCTGCGCTCCATCGACGACTTCCCCCTGAACGAACCGCCCGGTTCCCCCTGGACGAACCCGCCCCGGCTCCCCTGAGCGCGTCGGTGAGCGGCCGGTGAGCGGGCACCGGCACGCCTCCGCCATCACGCTCAAGGACTACGGGCTCAGTCGGCCAGCCGGGCGAGCTCCTCGTCGACGACCTTCTGGTCGAGCTTCTTGAACAGCGGCACGGGCGGCGCGAGCGGGGTGCCCGGCTTGATCGGCCGGTGCTCCCAGCGGGCCGCGCCGTCGTACTCGCCGGTGATCACGGGGTACGGCTTGCCGCCGTCCTCGTCGACCTCGCGGATCTCCGGCATGCCCGACCAGACGCCCTCGCCGCCGAGCATCGCGAAGACCTTGTTGGACGAGCCGGGCAGGAATGGCGTGAGCATCGTCTTGGCGTCGTCGACGACCTGGAGGGCGACGTGGAGGATGGCCTTCTGCCGCTCCGGGTCGTCCTTGAGCTTCCACGGCTCCTGCTCGGCGAGGTATTTGTTGGCCTCGCGGACCACGTCGAACGCCTCGGTGATCGCGTTCTTGAAGCGCGACCTGTTGAGCTCGGCGCCCACCGGGGCGAAGGCGTTGCGCGAACGCTCCAGCATGACCCGGTCGGCGTCGGTGAGGTCGCCCGCCTCGGGCACCACGCCGAAGTTCTTGGAGGCCATGGAGATCGACCGGTTGACCAGGTTTCCCCAGGCCGCGACGAGCTCGCCGTTGTTGCGGTTGACGAACTCCTGCCAGGTGAAATCGGTGTCCTGATTCTCCGGGCCGGCCACCGAGATGTAGTAGCGCAGGGCGTCGGCGTCGTAACGCGCCAGGAAGTCGCGCACGTAAATTACTATTTGCCGCGACGAGGAGAACTTCTTGCCCTCCATCGTCAGGAACTCGCTGGAGACCACCTCCGACGGCACGTCGAGCGCGCCGAGGGAGCCGGCCGAGCCGCCGCGGGCGCCGATGCCGCTGTAGCCGAACAACATCGCCGGCCAGATCTCGGCGTGGAAGACGATGTTGTCCTTGCCCATGAAGTAGTAGCCGCGGGCGTCGGGGTTCTGCCACCACTGGCGCCACGCGTCGGGGTCGCCCGAGCGCCTGGCCCACTCGATGGAGGCCGACAGGTAGCCGATGACCGCGTCGAACCACACGTAGAGGCGCTTGTTGGGCTGGTCGCGCCACCCCTCCAGCGGGATCGGCACGCCCCAGTCGAGGTCGCGGCTGATCGCGCGGGGCTGGAGGTCGCCGAGCAGGTTGAGGGCGAACTTCAGCACGTTGGGCCGCCACTCGCCCTGCTTGGACTGCAGGTAGGAGCCCAGCACCTCGGCGAAGGCGGGCAGGTCGAGCATGAAGTGCTCGGTCTCGGTGAAGACGGGGGTCTCACCGTTGATGCGGCTCTTGGGGTTGATGAGCTGGATCGGGTCGAGCTGGTTGCCGCAGTTGTCGCACTGGTCGCCGCGCGCGCCGTCGTAGCCGCAGATGGGGCAGGTGCCCTCGATGTAGCGGTCGGGCAGCGTACGGCCGGTGGACGGCGAGATCGCGCCCATCGTCGTCTTCGGGAAGATGTAGCCGTTGTTGTAGAGACCCTTGAAGATCTCCTGCGTGACGGCGTAGTGGTTGTTGGTCGTCGTGCGGGTGAACAGGTCGTAGGAGAGCCCGAGCCCGGTCAGGTCTTCGGCGATCACCCGGTTGTAGCGGTCGGCGAGCTCGCGGGCGCTCACGCCCTCCTTGTCGGCCTGCACCTGGATGGGAGTGCCGTGCTCGTCGGTGCCCGAGACCATCAGCACCTTGTTGCCCGCCATCCGCTGGTAGCGGCTGAAGACGTCGGACGGCACGCCGAAACCCGAGACGTGCCCGATGTGGCGGGGGCCGTTAGCGTACGGCCACGCGACGGCGGTCAAGATGTGCTGGGACATGGTCTAAGCCTACGGGGCTCGGCCGCGCTCCTCGGCCAAACCCCCCAACCCGTCAGCGCTTGGAGTCTTCGAGTGACACCGCGGCGGCCGCCTCCTCCGCGGCCTTGGCGGCCACGTCGATGGAGCTCTCCTTGGTGCGGCGGATGCCGAGGATGCTGATGAACAGCGAGGCGAAGATCGTCTGGAAACTCATGACGAGCGCCGTCGCGGCCGGGACGACCATGCGCAGCGACTCGCGCGGGTCGAGCGCGCCGAAGCTGCGGACCTGCCAGTGGACCAGGGACATCACCAGGCCGACCAGACCGGCGAGCGCCAGCAGGCCGCCGACCACGAGGCCCTTCTCCAGCGTCACGATGTCGATGATCTTCCGGATGCGCGGCGACTCGGGCAGGAAGCCCTCCTCGGCCGCGTAGACCTTCGTGAACAGCGCGAACAGCGCCGCCTGGAAGCCGATCACCACCAGCGCGGACGACCCGACCAGGGTGTCGACGTCGAAGGCGAGCTCACCGATCTCGACCGGGCCGAACGTCAGCGCGGTGCCGGCGACCAGGCCGAGGATCATCAGGAAGACGCCGGGGTAGAAGAACAGCCACTTGGGGCTGTAGAGCAGCAGGAAGCGCAGGTGGCGCCAGCCGTCGCGCCAGGAGCGCAGGTGGGGCGGGCGGGAACGGCCGTCGGGCGAGAGCGTGGTCGCCACCTCGCGCACGTCGAGGCCGGACAGCGTGGAGCGCACCACCATCTCCGAGGCGAACTCCATGCCGCCGGTCTGGAGCTGGAGCTTCAGGATCGAGTCGCGCCGGAAACCGCGCAGGCCGCAGTGGAAGTCGCCGATGGCCGAGGGGAAGAACAGCCGGCCGACGAACGACAGCACCGGGTTGCCCAGGTAGCGGTGGAGCGGGGGCATCGCGCCGGGGGCGATGCCGCCCTTGAAGCGGTTGCCCATCACGAGGTCGGCGCCGTCGCGGAGCTGCTCGACGAACGGGAGCAACGAGGTGAAGTCGTAGGAGTCGTCGGCGTCGCCCATGATGACGTATTTGCCGCGGGCCGCGCGGATGCCGCCCATCAAGGCGTTGCCGTAGCCCTTCTCGTCGACGTGGACGACACGGGCGCCGGCATCACGAGCGAGCTGCTGCGAGCCGTCCGTGCTGCCGTTGTCGGCGATCAGGACCTCCCCTTCGATTCCGTGCTCCTCCATGCACGCCAGCGCCTTGCGCACACAGACTTCCACGGTCTCCGCCTCGTTGAGGCAGGGCATGACCACCGTCAGTTCCACGTCTCAACCCTTCAGTGTTAAGGCTCTTCCAGTGAACCATCATGCCCTGTGCCCGGCGTGCTCGGGTCAAGACCCAAAAACGACTGGCATTCTTTACAGCATGGTGAGCGTCGCGGAGATTACCCCTGTGGACCACTCCGCCCCTGGCCGGGCAGCTCGCGCGCTGTCCCTTCTGCGCCGTCATCGGGTGTTCGCCGCGGCCTTCGGCCTCGGGGCCCTGCTGCGGCTCGTCACCATGCTCGGATACGGCCCGGCGATGTGGTTCAACGACTCCTACGAGTACGTCAACGTGTCGTTGCACCCGAGGCCCCACCCGATCAGGCCCGACGGCTACAGCTTCTGGCTGATGCTGCTCAAGCCGTTCCACAGCTTCACGCTGGCCATGTTCACCCAGCACCTGATGGGCCTGGCCGCCGCGGCGCTCATCTACGCCCTGCTGCGCTGCAAGTTCGCGCTGCCCAAGTGGGGGGCGACGCTGGCGGCGGCGCCGGTGCTGTTCGACGCGTACCAGATCCAGCTCGAACAGATGGTGATGTCCGACACGCTGTTCACGCTGCTGGTCGTGAGCGTGATCACGCTGGTGCTGTGGAAGCGGCGGTTGTCGTGGAAGGCCGGGATCGTGGTCGGGCTGCTGCTCGCGATGACCTGGCTGACGCGGTCGATCGGGCTGCCGATCCTCGGGCTCGTGGTGCTCTACCTGCTCGTCAGGCGCACGGGGTGGCGCACGATCGTGGCCGTGATCGCCGCGTGCGCGGTCCCGGTGCTCAGCTACATGGGCTGGTTTTCCACAAATTATGGAAAATTCGCCATGACCAACAGCGACGGGCTGATCCTCTACATGCGCACGGCGATCTTCGCCGACTGCGGCAAGATGAAGATCGACAAGTACAAGGAGGTCCAGCTCCTCCTGCTGTGCATCAACGACCCGGTCAACCAGCGCAAGGACTACGCCCAGTGGTACCTGTGGGGCCAGGGCAACGGCGACGGCACCGGCACCGGCGAGGTGCTCCACCGGTGGGGCATCAACAAGAAGTTCAGCGAGATCACCAACGACGCGGCCAGCGCGTTCGCCACGCGGGCGATCCTGTCGCAGCCGGGCGACTACCTGAAGGTGGTCGCGCGTGACTTCTTCCGGTCCTTCCACTGGGGGCGGCCGCGGTTCCCGGACGAGTCGACGTACAACATGTACCAGTTCAAGCCCTATTACGAGGTCGATGACACCGGTCAGCCGAAGCGGCTGCCGAAGTGGTCGTCGTTCGGGGGCGGCCGCACCGACACCGACGCGTTCAGCTACGAGCAGGGGCCGCCGGAGACGAAGATCGTCCATCCGTGGGCGGACATCATGAGCGGCTACCAGAAGGTCTTCTACCTGCGCTGCATCATGCTCGGCGGCATCATGCTGATCGGCCTGTACGGCATCGCCGTGCGCTGGCGCAGGTTCGGCGGCGCGGTCGCGCTGCCCTGGCTGGGCGCGTTCGGGCTGCTGCTCGCCCCGGCGGCGACCGCCGAGTTCGACTACCGCTACGTGCTCCCGGCCGTGCCGCTGGCCTGCGTCGCGGCGGCCATCACGCTGCGCAAGGGCGTCACTTGGGGGCGGCGGTCACCCAAGAACGCATCAGCATCCGAGCCCACCACTGTGCCTGCGTGATCGTCTCGGCGGTGAGCACCGGCTGCAGCCACCAGAAGTCGATCAGCACGACCAGCGCGAGCGCCCCCACGGCTGCGGCCCCGGCCGCCCGTCTGGCCGCCGGCGCGTCGGCCCTGCCCAGCGCGAGCCCGGCCATCAGCACGATCGCCAGCACCATGAACGGCACGACGGGGATCATGTAGAACAGGTACATCGTGCGGTGGTCGGCGATGGCGTAGTAGAACCAGGGCAGCCAGCCCACGGCGTAGGCGAGCAGCACCGCGCCGGCCCGCCAGTCGCGGCGCCTGACGTACAGGACGACGGTCCCGAGCAGCGCGAGGACGGCCGCGTACCAGAGGGCGGGGGTGCCGACGCCGAGCACGGCCTGCGCGCACGAGGCGGCCCCGCAGGACGACGGCGGCAGGTCCGAGGGGTAGTGGAACGAGACCGGGCGGAAGAGCAGCGGCCAGGTCCAGGGGTCGGACATGTACGGGTGGTAGTCGTGCACGCCGCTGTGGAAGGTGAAGACCTGCCACTGGTACTGGACCCAGGAGCGGGCGGAGTCGAAGAGGAAGAAGAAGGGGCCGGAGGAGGTGGCCTGGTCCCAGTTGCGTCCGTAGCCGTTGGCGGAGGTGAACCAGCCGGTCCAGGTGGCCATGTAGGTGACGAAGGGGACGACGGTGAAGGAGAGGGCGGCGTGGGGGAGGTCTTTGTTGAGGGCGCCGGCGTAGGGGTGTTTGAGGCCGATGGCGCGGCGGGCGCCGAAGTCCCAGAGCACGGACATGATGGCGAAGGCGACCGCGAAGGCGAGTCCTGACCATTTGACCGACATGGCCAGGGCCAGGCAGACCCCGGCCGCGATCCGCCACGGCCGCGCGCCCAGCCATGGCCCATGAGGCGAGCTCCCGCGCCAGGCGGCCAGCCGTTCGCGCGCCCGGTCGCGGTCGACCACCAGGCACGCGAACCCGGCCAGGACCCAGAACATCAGGAAGATGTCCAGCAGCGCCGTGCGCGACAGGACCAGGTGCAGGCCGTCGAGCGCGAGCAGCAGCCCGGCCAGGCAGCCGAGCAGCGTGGAACGGGTCATCCGCCGCGCCACCCGGGCGAGGATGAGGATCGACAGCGTGCCGGCCAGCGCGGCGGCGAAGCGCCAGCCGAACGGGTTCATCCCGAACAGCCACTCCCCCGAGGCGATCAGCCACTTGCCGAACGGCGGGTGGGCCACGAACGCGCCGCAGTCGGCCGGCTCGGCGCACTGCTTGAAGATGTCCAGGTTCCCGGCGATGAGGCGCCGGTCGGCGATGGGGTTCTTGGCGTCGCCCAGCATGTAGCGCTCGACGCCGTACCGCAGGAGGGCGTAGGCGTCCTTGACGTAGAAGGTCTCGTCGAAGACGACGGCCTTGGGCTCGCCGAGCCTGACGAAGCGCAGCAGGCCGCCGAACACGGCGACCAGGAGGGGGCCGACCCAGCCTAAGAGCGGCGGCCCCTGGAACGGCGGGACCAGCCGCCGTGCTGAATCCCCCATGTTGATCACCCTATGCGCTTGTGCACCAGGTCATAAAGCTCCCGTCTCGGCACTCCCGCGCCCTTGGCCACGTCGGCGATGGCGGTCCTGCGCTGCTCGCCCTCGGCGACCCGGCGGTCGACCTCGGCGACCAGCTCGTCCATGTCGGGCTCGCCCGCCCCGGGCACGCGGCCCGCGACGACGACGGTGATCTCGCCCTTGACGCCGCCCGCCGCCCACTCGGCCAGCTCGCCGAGACCGCCGCGGCGCACCTCCTCGTACGTCTTCGTCAGCTCGCGGCACACGGCGGCGGGCCGGTCGGGGCCGAACGCCTCGGCCATGGCCCCCAGCGAGTCGGCCAGCCGGTGGGGCGCCTCGAAGAAGACCATCGTGCGCTCCTCGGCCGCGAGCGCCGACAGCCGGCGGGCCCGGTCGCCGGGCTTGCGCGGGGGGAAACCCTCGAAGCAGAAGCGGTCGCTCGCGAGGCCCGACACGGCGAGGGCCGTGGTGACGGCGCTCGGTCCCGGCAGCGCGGTGACCGTGATGCCCGACTCGACCGCCAGAGACGTCAAGCGGTAGCCGGGGTCGGACACCCCGGGCATCCCGGCGTCGGTGATCACCACGACCGTACGGCCCTGTTTGAGCGCCTCGACGAGCTCCTGGGCGCGGCCGGCCTCGTTCTGGTCGTAGTAGGAGACCACCCGGCCGGTGATCTCCACGCCCAGCTCGTTCGCCAGCCTGCGCAGCCGTCTGGTGTCCTCGGCGGCCACCACGTCGGCGCCCGCGAGCACCTCGCGCAGCCGGGGCGAGACGTCGCCTGCCTGGCCTATGGGCGCTCCGGCCAGCACCAACCTGCCTTCTTCTGTCACCTGGCCATTGTGGCAGGGCATACCAATTAGACCGTGATTCTTGCAGTACCTAACGGCTTGGGGCCCGTACGATGTCCGAATGGCGGTGACCGATTCCCCGTACCAGGCCTACGACAAGTCGGAGGTCGGCGAGAGCCAATCCCAGCCGCGTTCCCTCCGCGACCGGGTCGTCCCCCCCATGCGTGGAAGCGTCCTGTGGGGGTGGGTCGGCCCGCTCCTCGTCACGCTCTTCGGCGGGATCCTGCGCTTCGTCAACCTGGGCCATCCCCGGTCCGTGGTCTTCGACGAGACCTATTACATGAAGGACGCCTTCTCCCTGATCACGTGGGGCGTCGAGCGGGTCACGATCAAGGACGCGGACAAGGCCGTCCTGGCCGGGAACACCGACATCTGGCAGTCGTGCACCCAGGAGACCCTGGACAAGTGCGCCTCGTACGTGGTGCATCCGCCGTTCGGCAAGTGGATGATCGGCGTCGGGGAGTGGCTGTTCGGGCTCACGCCGTTCGGCTGGCGGTTCGCGTCGGCGGTGATCGGCACGCTGTCGATCCTGGTTCTCGCCCGGGTGGCGCGGCGGATGACCCGTTCGACGCTGCTCGGCTGCTTCGCCGGCCTGCTGCTGGCCCTCGACGGCCTCCACTACGTGCTCTCGCGCACGGCCCTGCTGGACATCTTCCTGATGTTCTGGGTGCTCGCGGCGTTCGCCTGCCTGGTGGTCGACCGTGACCGGGCGCGCGAACGGCTGGTCGCCTGGTACGAGAACTCGCCCGTCTCCCCCCACGGCCCCTGGCTCGGGGCGCGGCCGTGGCGGATCGCGGCCGGGGTCTGCCTGGCCCTGGCCATGTCGGTCAAATGGTCAGGACTCGCCTTCGCGGTCGCCTTCGCCATCATGTCCGTGCTCTGGGACTTCGGCGCCCGCCGCGCCATCGGCCTCAAACACCCCTACGCCGGCGCCCTCAACAAAGACCTCCCCCACGCCGCCCTCTCCTTCACCGTCGTCCCCTTCGTCACCTACATGGCCACCTGGACCGGCTGGTTCACCTCCGCCAACGGCTACGGACGCAACTGGGACCAGGCCACCTCCTCCGGCCCCTTCTTCTTCCTCTTCGACTCCGCCCGCTCCTGGGTCCAGTACCAGTGGCAGGTCTTCTCCTTCCACAACGGGCTGGAGACCTCGCATCCGTACATGTCGGAGCCGTGGCAGTGGCCGATGCTGCTGCGTCCCGTCGCCTTCTTCTACGAGGGCAAGCAGAACGCCTGCGGCGTCAAGGACTGCTCGGAGGCCGTGCTCGGGGTGGGCACGCCGGTCATCTGGTTCGGCGCGCTGGCCGCGCTGGTGGCCCTGATCGCCTGGTACGTCTCCTCGCGCGACTGGCGGGCCGGGGCGGTGCTGCTGGCGTACGCGATGGGGTGGCTGCCGTGGTTCTACTTCGCCATCTCCGAGAACCGGACGATGTTCCTGTTCTACGCGATCCCGATGGTCCCGTTCATGGTGCTGGCGCTCACGTTGTGCGCCGGGCTGCTGATCGGGCCCGCCACGCCGACGGCCACGGGGGCGATGCCCATGCGGCGTACGCTGGGGGCCGCCGTGGTCGGGGCGTACGCGCTGCTGGCGTTGATCAACTTCTGGTGGCTGCATCCGATCCTGTCCGCCGAGCTGATTCCGTACACCGAGTGGAAGGCCCGGATGTTGTTCGACAAGCGGTGGATCTGACCCAGTCACTGTCGGTAAATATCGGTTCCGTAGGGTAGTCGCTGTGCAAGACCCAATACGCACCGGATTCGGTCATCGTCAGGCCTGGGTTCGATACGGCAAACTTCGAGGCATGAGTGCACCGGATGTCACCGCCCTTCTCGCCGAGTTGGAGCGATCTCAGCCGGACCTGGCCGAGGAGGCCAGGACCGCCGTCGAATGGTTGACGGGTGGGGAGCCGCTGGAGACGGTGACCCAGCTCGACGTCTGCGAGTTCCTCTGGTACACGCTTCCGATCAAGGTGGGCCCGCTCCGGCCCGGAGGCGACCACGAACGCCTGTCCCGCTCGCTCGGGCGACTGCTCCAGCTCGGAGGCATGGAGCGCTACGCCGCTCTGTGCGTGTCGCCCACGACCGTCCAGATCCTGCGTACGTACGCCCAGGAGGGCGAGGACGCGGGCACCAGCGCCTACCAGAAGGCGCTGGAGGCCACGGGCGTGCTCCCGCCCGATGTGCCCGAGCTGCAGTGGAGCATGATCATGGGGCCCGAGGAGCTGGGCGCGCACGTCGCCTGCTCCGCGGCGCTGGAGCTGGCGATCGTCGCGGGCGACGACCTCGACAGGACCGCGCTGACCCGCCGCTGGCTGACCGAGCCCCGCGCCGAGCTGGGCGGCGACAGCTGGCTCAACCGCGTGCACGGCGAACGGCTCAACCGCTGGGTGCTCGGCCGCGGCCCGGCCAGGCGGGAGCTGGCGCAGCCGTTCGAGGTGCGGCTGCACGCGCCGGTGACGCCACAACCCCTGCCCGCCCTGCGCAAGCTGCTCGCGCTCGCCGCCTCGGAGGGCAGCCTGCCGCTCCGGCTGGCCCCCTCGCCCGAGGCGCTCAGGCTGCGCGAGCTGGCCGAACGCGAGCTGGGCGCGATCAGCCGCGACGGCACCAGGCTCGCCGTCACCGACTACGGCAAACACCTGCTGGGCTCGCAGGAGGCCATGTGGGAGGCGGTCACCAGGCTGCTGCTGGCCCGGGGCGAGCACGAGTTCGAGGTGTCGGCCCGCGAGGCCGCGCTCATGCTGCTGGCCGACGGCACCCTCATGTCGCCGTCGGAGCTGCGCGAACGCGTCGCCGAGGTGGTGGGCGGCGAGGGCTGGCACCCGGCCACGAGCCTCGACGACGTCACCGCGCCGGTCGCCGACCTGGTCGCCCAGCTCACCGCGCTCGGCCTCGCCTACAGCGACGACCTCGTCGTACGGATGGACCGCCCCGGCCAGTACGCGGCACTCGCCGCGCTGCGCGCCCACGCCCTGCGCCCGCGCAAGTACGTCAGCTCCGGCTGACCCGGCCGACGGCGCGCTTGAACTCGGGGCACTCGACCAGCGGGTCGTGCTCGCACACCGCCGCGTGACGCAGGCTGTCACGCAGCCGGGTGAGCTGCCGCACCCGCTGGTCGACCTCGCGTTCCTTGGCCGCCATGCGCTCGCGCAGCCGGGTGTCCGACGGCGTGGCCCGCAGGAACTCGGCGATCTCCGACAGCGTGAACCCGGCGTCGCGGGCGCAGGTGATCAGGCCGAGCCGGTCGAGCGTCTCCGGGCGGTAGACGCGGCGCAGCCCGTTGCGCCCGTCGGCCTCGATGAGCCCCTTGCGCTCGTAGAAGCGCAGCGCGGACGCGGCCAGCCCGGTACGCCTGGCCACCTCGCCGATGTCGATCAACGTGTCGTCCATGCCTGGCTCCTCGACTTGAACCGCCCTTCAAGTCGGATCCTAGCGCCACCCGGTGCGAACCTTGATTACGCAGCGTAGTTACCATGGTGACATGGAGCTCTTTCCGGCGATGCCACTCGACGAGTGGGCCGAGACCAAGGAGACCTTTCACCGGTTCGCGCAGATCGTCGGCAAGATCCGGCTGACCGCGAGCAACCGGCGCAACCATTGGTGGCACGTGCCCTTCCACCTGACCGGGCGCGGGCTGACGACCCGGCCGATGGGCGGGCTCGGCGAGCAGCCGCTGTTCTGCCTCGACTTCGACCTCGTACGCCACCGCATGGTGATCGACGTGCTCGACGGCCGCAGCGCGGAGTTCAGCCTGATCGGGCGGTCCGTTGCCACGTTCCACGCGCGGCTGTTCCAGACGCTCGCCGACCTGGGGATCAGGCCGGACATCTGGGCGGTGCCCTACGACCTCGACGACGAGACGCCGTTCGCCGACGACACCCGGCACGCGCACTACGACCCGGTGCTGATCAACCGCTACTGGCGGATCCTGTCGCAGGTGGCGCAGCTGCTCGACCGATACGCCGCCGACTTCGACGGCAAGGTCAGCCCGGTCCACCACTTCTGGCACACGTTCGACATCGCGGTCACCCGCTTCACCGGCCGCCGCGCCGAGGTGTCGCCGGACACCGATCCGGTCACGCGCGAGGCGTACAGCAGGGAGGTCGTCAGCGCGGGGTTCTGGTTCGGCGACAGGGAGCGGCCCTGGCCGGCGTTCTACTCCTACACCGCGCCCGAGCCCGCGGGGCTGGAGCGCAAGCCGCTGCGGCCCGCGCGGGCCGAGTGGCTGCCCGCGCGCGGCAGCCATCTGGCCGTCCTGCGCTACGACGACGTGCGCGCCATGGGCGATCCGGTGGCGGGGGTGCTGGACTTCCTGGAGAGCGCCTACGAGGCGGGGGCCGAGCTCACCCATCTCGACGTCGAGGAGCTGGCCTGCCCCGGCGGCGTCACCGACCCCTTCTACGGCAAGCAGAAACGCTGACGCCCGGCCGGTCGGTCAGCGGGCGGCCGGGGTCGGGGTGGTGGCGTTCCTGCTCTCCCGGACGAGCAGGAACGCGGCGAGGGCCGGCAGGGCGTAGGTCACGGCGGGGCGGGAGGTCTTCGAGAGGTCGGTCAAGCCGGGTCTCCGCCCGTCAGCGCGCCGTGCAGGAACAGGGTCACGAGCTCCTCGGAGCTGAGTGGCGAGGGGCCGCGGCCCGCCGCCATGACCAGGAACTGGAACGCCTCGGCCAGGCGTTCGGGGTCGAGCCTGAGGCGGGCGCGCTCGGGCTCGAACAGCCCGGCCAGCGCTTCGCGTGAGGCCGCCATCGAAGCGTCCCGCCCGGAAACCGGGCGCCCTCCCCCTGGGCTGCCGGGTCCGCCCTCCGGAGCGGGGGCGGTGGGGTCGCGGCGGAGGCCGCCGGAGGTGGCGAGGGCGCCGGCGACCGCGCCCATTCTGGCGAGGTAGCCGCGCAGCGCCTCGGACGCCTCGATCAGGCGGTCGGGCAGCGGCAGGTCGAGGGAGATGGCGGACACGTGGGCGAGGGTGTCGTCGGGGCGCAGGGCCTCGGCCATGCAGGCGGCGAGCAGGGCGTCCTTGTCGCCGAACGCCCGGAAGATCGTGCCTTCGCCGATCCCGGCCGCGCGGGCGACCTGGGCGGTGGTGACGGAGGTGCCGTATTCGACCACGAGCGGGAGGGCGGCCTTCACGATCATCTCGCGCCGCTGTTCGGGGCTCATCGCCGGCGCGCGGCGCCGGCCGGGTGTGGAGTTCGTCATGCCTTCATCGTACGGAGTGAGTGCTCACTCCATCAATGGCATTCCTCAGGGCATGGCACGATCGAAGGCGTGCCATTCGCCATGACGACGGGCGGCGTCAAGCTGTCCTACCAGGTCCGCGGCCACGGGCCCGCCCTCGTGCTGCTCCAGGGCCAGGCCAACGACCACCGCTGGTGGGACTCCGTACGCGACGACTTCGCCCGTTCCCATCGCACGATCACCTTCGACTACCGGGGCACGGGCGACAGCGACAAGCCCGACGAGCCCTACACCACGCGCGGGTTCGCGGAAGACGTGCTGGCCGTGCTCGACGAGCTGGGCGTGAATCGCGCCGACGTCTACGGCACCTCGATGGGCGGCCGGGTGGCCCAATGGCTGGCCGCCGACCACCCGGGCCGGGTCGGCACGCTGGTGCTGGGTTGCAGCTCGCCGGGCGGCGCCCACGGGCTGGAACGCGGCAACGACGTCCGCAGGGCGCTGGCGCAGGCCGACCGGGCGGCGGCCGAGCGGGCGCTGCTCGAACTCATGTACACGCCGGGCTGGCTGGCCACGCATCCGGGGCCGTACCGCACGACCGGCGATCCCGGCATGCCCGCCCATGCCCGTCGCCGCCACCTGACCGCGAGCGCCGGGCACGACAGCTGGGCCGTGCTGCCCGCCATCGCCGCGCCGACGCTGGTCGTCCACGGCACCGACGACGTGTTCAACCCGGCCGCCAACGCGCCGCTCCTCGCCGGGCGCATCCCGGGGGCCGAGCTGCGGCTGATCGAGGGGGCCAGGCACGCCTACTTCGAGGAGTTCAGCGAGGTGGCGACTCCGCTGGTGCTCGACTTCCTCGCTCGCTCGCGCGGGTGAGCCGGGCGGCCAGGTCCCGCAGGTGGGCGACCAGCTCGTACGGCTCCCGCACCTCGAACTCGCAGCCCAGCGCGAGCAGCCTGAACGCCAGCCAGTCGAGGGTGTCGGCGTGCGCCCGCAGCAGGCAGGTGCGCTCGTCGACCGGCGTGACCTCGCCCCACTCCGCGACGATCCGCGCGGCGGCCGCGTGCAGGACCACGACCGCCTCGTACGTCGGCACACCCGAGTAGAGCCTGGCCGCGACGAAGGCGGCGGGGTCGGCCGGCTCGCGTGAGGTGATCCTGGCGCCCGTCCCCCTGGCCTCGCTGACGCGGTCGATGCGGAAGACGCGCCAGTCGTCCCGGTCGCGGTCGTGGGCGAGCAGGTACCAGCGCCGACCGGCCGCGACGAGGCGGTGCGGATCGGCCAGGCGGGCACTCTCCGTGCCGTCGGCGGCGCGGTGGCGGAAGCGCACCTGTTCGCGGTTGGCGATGGCCACGGCCAGTGCCGTGAGCTGCGCCGGGTCGACCTCGAACCCGTCGGGGCCCGGCAGCGGCACGGTGGCGGTGCCAAGCGAGGCCACCCGGTGGCGCAGCCGGGACGGGAGCACCTGTTCCAGCTTGGCCAGCGCGCGTACCGACGCCTCCTCGATGCCCTGAACGGGATGTCTGGCGGCGGTGGCGAGGCCCACGGTGATGGCCACGGCCTCCTCGTCGTCGAGCAGCAGCGGCGGCATGGCCGTGCCCGCGACCAGGCGGTATCCGCCCTCGGAGCCCATGGTCGCGGCGACCGGGTAGCCGAGCTCGCGCAGCCGTCCGACGTCGCGCCGGACCGTACGGCGGCTGACCCCCAGCCGCTCGGCCAGCTCGCCGCCCGGCCACTCGCGCGGGCTCTGCAGCAGCGACAGAAGGCTCAGCAACCGCAGCGAAGTCATGGATCACAGAATGCCCGACATGTAGGACAAGGACTGACCTACTGCCTGAATAGCGTCTTCTCATCGCACCGCTTCAGGAGGGCACATCATGACCGTCAACCCGATCCCCGAGGGCTACACCACCGTGACGCCGTGGCTCATCTCGCAGGACACGGCCGGGCTCATCGACTGGGTCGAGGCCGCGTTCGGCGCCGAGGAGCTGGGCCGCATGACCGACGAGGAAGGCCGTATCGGGCACGCAGAAGTACGGATCGGGAACGCGGTCGTGATGATGTTCGACGCCAGGCCCGACTGGCCCCCGACGCCCGGTTTCCTCCGCCTGTACGTCCCCGACGCCGACGAGACCCACCGCCGGGCCGTCGAGGCGGGCGGCACCTCGGTCACCGAGGTCACCCACCTGTTCTTCGGCGACCGCGTCGGCCGCGTCCGCGACCCGCTGGGCAACCTGTGGTGGATCCAGACCCACATCGAGGACGTCTCCCCCGAGGAGGTGGAGCGCCGCCTCGGCGACCCGGTCTTCGTCAAGGCGATGGAGTACGTGCAGAGCGCGGACTTCTTCCCCGGACGGTGAGCGCGGCGATGGCCGGCAGCGGGAAGAGCAGCAGAAAGAGATTGGGGATCCACCAGGCGAGCGAGAAGTCGCCGCGCAGGGTCCAGAACGCGATCGCCATCAGCCCCGAGGCCATCGTCAGCACCAGTGAGACCAGCATCAGCGGTGGCCCGCTCGGCGAGCCGCGGCGCAGGAGGAGCAGGCTCGTCAGGCCGGTGCCGCTGGCCAGCAGGTCGATCCAGAGGAACGACCAGTTCCAGGCCACCATCAGCGGGTCGGCGTAGTCGGCGAAGGCCCATTCGGGCGGGATCAGGCCGATGCCGGTGATCGTGAAGTAGGCCACGAAGGCGAGATCCGTGAACAGCATCAACACCTTAGTCACGCGCAGCACGGTCAATGGCCTCCATCAGGTAGCGGCGGGTCGGTTCGTGCAGGTCGGGCCCCGGTTCGCTGAGGCCGAGGAGTCGCGCGGCCCACCAGCCGTCGACGGCCAGCCGTACGGCGGTCGCGGCGGCCGGGTCGAGGCCGTCGTCGGCGAGCCTGGCCTGCCAGGCCGCGAACCGCTCGCGCAGCGGCTCCAGCCCCGCCGGATCGACCAGCACGCCCGCGAGCAGCGCGGCGGTGACGCGGTCGGCGGGAGCGGAGGCGGAGTGCCGCTCGGGAATCGTGGCCAGGACGTAGGCGCGCAGGAAGTCGCCCGGCCGGGACCCCGCCTGCGCGAGCGCGTGGTCGAAGGCGTCGGTCAGGCGCGCGACCATGGCGCCGACCAGGGCCTGCTTGGTCGGGAAGTGGTAGAAGAGGCCGCCCTTGGAGACGCCGGCCCGCCGGGCGACGGCCTCCAGCGTCAGCGACTCCGCCCCCTCGGACAGCAGCACGTCGGCGGCGGCGTCGAGCAGCCGGTCCTTCGAACTAGGTCGTGGCATGCCCGTTACTTTACCGGCTGACCGGTACAGTTTGGCCGAGGACCCCGGGACGACGCAGAGTGAGGTCATGGATCACATCACCCACTTCCACCGAGAAGTCCGGGCGTTCGAGGCTGCGGCCCGGCGGGCGGCCGCGTCGGGCGACCTGCCCCTCGTGCCGTCGTGTCCCGGCTGGTCGGTCGCCGACCTGGTCATCCACCTGGGCGCGGTGCACCGGCACGTCACCGCCGTCATCGCGGACCGGCGGCCGGGGCTGCCCGATCCCACCGACCTCGCCGTTCTGGGCCTTCCGCCGGACTTCTCCGACTGGCCGCACCCCGACCGCGCTCCCAACACCGGGCCGATGCCCGCGGCCGTGCTCGACTGGTTCGCCGAGGGGGCGGCGCGGCTCGAAGCGGTGTTCACCGCGAGCGCACCCGGCGATCCCGCGTGGACCTGGTCCGACGAGCAGACCGTGGGGTTCTGGCAGCGGATGCAGGCGATCGAGGCGGCCGTGCACCGCTGGGACGCCGAGAACTCGATCGGCACGGCGGGGCCCGTGGAGCCGGCCTTCGCCGCCGACGCCGTCGGCCAGGTCTTCGAGGTGATGGCCCCGGCCCGGCGCGCGCGGACGCAGGCCCCGCCGGGGGCGGGCGAGCGGTACCTGTTCCGGCAGACCGACGGGCCGGGGTTGTGGGCGGTGCGCTTCGACGGCGACGACGTCCGGCTCTGCGAGGGCGACGAGGGCGACGTGGAGCTCGCCGGCACCGCGTCCGACCTGCTGCTGTACCTGTGGCGGCGGCTTCCGGCCGAGCGGCTCGACGTACGCGGGGACGAGGCGGTGCTCGACCGCTACTTCACGTTGGTGCCGCCTGTCTGAGATGTCCTACTCTGGCGGGCATGCAGGTCAGGGAGTTGGGCGGTACGCAGCTCGCCGTCATCGAGCCGGTTTCGGGCGGCTTCCCCCGGCACAGTCACGACGAGTACGTGATCAGCGTCAACCTCACCGGCCGGGAACGCGTACGCCTCGACCGGTCGTCCTTCGACGTCGACCTCGACGAGGTGACCGTCTACAACCCCGGCCAGGTCCAGTCCTGCACCACCCGTACCCCCGCCGGAACCCCGTTCGCCTGCGTGAGCTGGTACGTCCCGCCCGCGACGACCCGCTCGCTGACCGGCGGCACCCTGATCGACTTCGAACGCCCGGTCGTCCGCGCCCCCGGCCTCCGCAAGACACTGCTGACCGCCGCCCGCACACTCACGGCCGACCCCGCCCCGACCTCGAACCGCATGCCCGCCGCCGATCCCATACCGACCTCCACCCGCACGCCCGCCGACGATGCCGCGCTGGTCGAGGAGCGGTTGACGGTGTTGCTTCTGCGGCTGTTCGATCTCGCGGCGGGCTCGCGGTCACGAGCTCAGG
>JABFVJ010000447.1 GCA_013362835.1 Nonomuraea sp.
GGCCGCCTCGGCGACCCGGCCGGGGTCGCGGCCGTGCTCGGCGGCGGCCAGCAGGTGGGTGGCCACCACGTACGGGCGCGACTCCATCGCCTGCGGGTCGGCCCGGCACAGGGCGTCGGCGACCCGGCCGTGGAGCAGCCCGGCGCGCGGGGCCGACAGGGTGGCGTACAGGGCGGTCCTGGTCAGCTCGTGGCAGAACTGGCACTGGCCGCCGTCGGACATGGTGACCAGGCCCGCGCCCATCGCCTCCTCGACGGCGGCCACGAAGCGGGCCTCGTCCAGGCCGAGCCCGAGGCGCAGCGCGGCCGAGTCCATCCGCTCGCCCACGGCCAGCAGGCTGACGAGGTCGCGGGCGTCGGGGTGGAGCTGCGCCAGGCGCGCGCGGACCATCCGGGTGACCGAGTCGGGGACGGTCAGCGCGTCGAGGTCGGCTCCGGCGGCCAGCTCCCTCGCCACCTCGCTGACCAGGAACGCGTTGCCGCCGGTGATCCGGTACAGCAGCTCGGGGTCGCCGTCGCTGCGCACCTCCGACAGGGCCCTGCTGACCTCGTCGAGGCCGAAGGAGGAGACCTGTACGACGCGGCCGTCGGCGGTCAGCTTGTGCAGCTCGGGCATCGCGGACTCGACCGGCACCGGGCGCGAGGTCGCGAGGATCAGCAGCGGCAGCGAGTCGGCGTCCCACATCAGGGAGTGCAGCATCTGCAGCGACTCCAGCGTCGCCCACTGCAGGTCGTCGATCACCAGCAGCACCGGGCGCACGGTGGCCAGGCGCTCGATGAGCGTACGGGCCGCCGCCATCAGGTGGTAGCGCTCGGAGACCGGCTCGGTGGCCGGCGGCACCGCCAGCGACAGCGGGGGAGCGGCCAGCGAGGGCGCGAGGCGTACGAGCTGCCCGCACCGCTGGTCGACCCCGGCCCGCAGCAGCAGCGCGGGCGAGGTGCGGGCCAGCCGCTCGACGGCCCCCGCGATCGGCTCGTACGCCTGCCGCGCCGGATCGGTGCACCGCCCCGCCAGCACGGTGAACTGCCGCTTGAGCGCCCGCCGCGCGACGACCGAGGCGAGCCGCGTCTTGCCGACGCCGGGATCGCCCTGGAGGATCACCAGCCCGCTGCCGAACTCGGCCGCCCGCAGCTCTTCGTCCAGCGCGCGCAGCTCCTCGTCCCTGCCGACGAACGGCAGCACGTGCCCGTTGTCCAGCCAGGGCGCGAGGGCGCCCGCGTGCCGGTTGTCGGCGCTCTGCCAGTGGAGCTCGTAGGTGTGCATCGGCTCGCGCAGGCCCTTGCCGGGCAGCCGGCCGAGGTCCTTGAACTCGTGCCTGCTGCGCCCCTGCGCCAGGCGGCGCACCAGGTCGGTGCAGAGCACCTGGCCGCCCTCGGCCACCGCGACCAGGCGGGCCGCCTCGACCGTGGGCAGCCCGCTGACGTCGTCGTCGCTCCAGCACACGTCGCCCGCCGCGAGCGCGGCCCTGATCGAGATCTTCTCCAGCGCCCGCTCGTTCTCCGCGGCGACGGCCTGCTCGACGGCGATGACCGCGTCGAGCCCCGCCGTGGCCGAGTCGAACACGGCCATCAGCCCGTCGCCCAGGCTCTTGGTGAACGTCGAGCCGCTCGCCGTCACCACCGAGTGCAGGAGCTGGTAGAGACGGCGGAAGACGACGTTGGCGCGTTCCTCGCCGAGCCTGATCCGCATGGCGGTGGAGCTGACCACGTCGGTGAACAGGATCGTCGCCGTGGTCAGCGTGCCCGGCTCGTGCGGGGCTCTCACGCGGGCAGTCCCTCCCTCGCCGGGACGGGGGCTCGGGCCGCCTTCTCGACGCCCTTGCGCACCCCCTTGCGTACGGTGTGGCGGAGCTTACGCGCCTTGCGCGCGGTCTTCGACTGCCTGATCCGCCACTGGGCGGCCAGCTCGTCGGGGATCTGGAAGGCCGCACGCCCGCCCGCGTGCCGCTCGATCATGGCGACGACGATGTGCCTGCCCGCCCTGCGCACCAGCCAGCGCACCACCGAGTCCACCGGGCCCATCAGCCGGCCGTAGCGGTTGCCCGCCCTGGCCAGCGCGAACAGCGCGTTGAACCACCACGCGGGAGGCGGCACGTCGAGCAGGGCCGGCACCTGGGCCGCGTTGTGGCGGGCGTCGCGGAAGACCCAGTGCACCAGGCTGCGCGGCAGCTTGCGCCAGCCGAGGTGCATGAACTCCTCCATCTCCGCGAGCAGCATCGCCATCAGCCTGCGGCCCTCTTCGCTGGACTCGTAGAGGCGGCCGAGCCGTTCGCTGACCGGCGGCACGTCCTCCAGGGTGAGCGGCCGGTCGCGGCACGCCTCGACGCCCATGAGGTGGCCGAAGACGCTCCACGTGTACAGGTGGGCGGCCCTGTCGTCGTCGCCGAGCCGCACTCCCATGCTCTCCAGAGCCTCCCACGTGACGACGGAGAAGTCGAAGATGGTGGCGAGCAGCAGCTCCTGGTTGACCGGCGGGCCGAACCTCTCGGTGTCCCAGTCGTCGCCGAAGTGCTCGGTGGCCAGGGCGCGGACGAACGAGTGCAGGAGGCGCAGCCCGATCGCCGTCGTGTGCCCGGGGCGGCCCGGCGTCAGGCTGTCGGTGGCCTTCAGGCCCATGACGTCGACCAGCATCTGCCCGGTCTCGGCCACCCTGCGCGTGAGGCTGTGCGTGGCCAGGTCGGACACGCCCGCGAGCACCTTGGCGCTGGAGACCTCCACGTACGCCATCGGCAGGCATTTGCAGAACAGCGCGACCGCCTGGTAGAGCCCGTAGTCGGCGAACACGGACTGGCCGCGGGCCAGTAACGCGGTGTCGGAGCCCCACTCGGGCAGGTCCCCGCCGAAGTCGATCGCGTCGAAGACGGCCGAGGGGCCGGTCACGCCCGAGGGGACCCTGGCCTCCTGCTTGGCCCGCGCCAGCTCCGTCACCACGGCCCGCAGCATGGTGAGCGCGTTCTCCCCGTCGGGGCGGGTCTCCAGGTAGCCGGCCACGACCTTGTCGATGTCCGGGTCGGCCTGCTGTCTCAGTTGCCGGAATCGCTCCGCCGGCCAGCGCTCGGCGGCGCCGCTCTCGTGCTCGTTCATGTTCCCCGTACTCCAGATCGGGTCAGAGGCCTCCGCGTCTGCGCAGAGCCTCGACGTCCAGCAGCGTGATGGTGCGTCCCTCGATGGCGATGAGCCGGCGCGCGGCGAGTGACTGCAGCGCCCGGTTGACCGCCGGACGCGACGCGCCGATCAGCGCGGCGAGGTCGGACTGGGTGAGCCCCGGCATGTCCACGACCGTGGCGCCCGCCTGGCCGCGCTTGGTGGCCAGTTCCAGCAGCAGCTTGGCCAGGCGTCCGCTCAGGTCGAGGAAGGCCAGGTCGGCGGCCTGCCCGGTCAGCCTGCGCACCATCCGGCCGAGCAGGCGCAGGAACTCGTCGGCGAGCGCGGGATGCTCGCGCATCAGCTCCAGCAGCCGCGCCCTGGGCAGCGCGAAGATCCACGAGGGGCGCACGGTGACGATCGACGCCGAGCGCGGCGAGTCGTCCAGCAGCGCCATCTCGCCGAAGGTCTCCCCGCGGCCCAGCACGTTGAGCACGATCTCGTCGCCGTGCTCGGTCGTGAAGACGACCTTGACCAGGCCGTCCAGCAGCACGTGGAGGGATTCGCCCGGGTCTCCCTGGTGAATGATGATCTGCCCGGTGCGGTGTCTCCTCGACACCCCCGCCCGTACGACGCCCGTGATGCCGGCCTCCCCGAGCACGCGGAACAGCGGGATCTCCGCCAGTACGGCGGCGACCGCCTGTACGTCGTGGGGAACCGCCCCGCTGCCGGCACTCATGGAAGAACCTTAGGCCGCATTCGCCCGGAGGGCAGTAAGTGGTAATCGATCTCCGAAATGTGACGAGCGCCACATCCGCACTGTGTCTTCCGCGACAGTGCATTTGGACCACCGGGCGCACCGTTGGGTGGCCGGCCGTACGAGGTTGACCCCCGATGACCCCGACCGGCGGGGAGACGAAGATGCAGTTGGACACGTTGGAGCGCCGCGACACCGCCACCCTGGTGTCGGAGGCCCAGGCGGGCGACGCCCAGGCGTGGGAGCGCCTGGTCGAGGAGTTCACGCCCATGCTCAGGGCCAGGATCCGGCGCTTCAGGCTCGGCCACGAGGACGCCCAGGACGTCCTGCAGACCACCTGGCTGCTGGCCTGGCAGAACCTGCGGAGCGTCGCCGACCCGCAGCGGATGGCCGGCTGGCTGGCCACGATCGCCTTCCGCGAGTGCCTGAAGCTGACCAGGCGCACGAAGGAGATCTGCACGCCCGACCTCGACACCCTCGGCAGCACCGACGACGTGGACAGGGAGCTGGCCAGGATCTGGCTCGCGGGCACGCTGGAGGAGCTGGTCGAGGAGCTGCCCGCGGCCCAGCGGGTGCTGTTCCGAGCACTCACGGAAACCTCCGAGCCGCACTACGTGGACGTGGCGCGCAGGCTGGGCCGCCCGGTCGGCAGCATCGGCCCCACCAGGGCCCGGTGCTTCGCCAGGCTGCGCGGCCTGCTGCAGGACCGCGAGATCACCAGGGACTTCCTGGACTGACCCCTACTTTCC
>JABFVJ010000062.1 GCA_013362835.1 Nonomuraea sp.
GACTTGCCCCACCTCCGGGATGAGGACCGTGAATGACCGAGGGCATCGACTCCGAGCAGGCAGCCGAGATCACCGCGTTCGTCGACGACCTCGGGCTTCCGTACGGAAAAGCGGGTGCGTGAGGTTTCTGCCTGTGTCAGGCTCGCGCCGGTGAACCGTGAACAGATCTCCAGGATTTCCCACACCGACCATCCGATCGCGGCGCCGCTCGACGACGACTCGGTACGCCGGCTGCTGGAACGCGGCATCCCGCACGGCCACGCGCGCGTGCTCGATCTCGGGTGTGGGGGTGGAGAGTGGCTTCTGCGCGCGCTGACCACGCATCCGGGGTTGCGGGCCGAGGGGGTCGACGTCTCCGAGAGCGCGCTGGCCCGCGCTCGTGAGGGCGCGACCGTACGCGGGGTTCAGGATCGTCTCGTCCTCCACCGCGAGGACGCCGCGGGCTTCGCCGCCTCGCCCGTGTTCGACCTGGTGCTCAGTGTCGGGGCGACGCACGCGTTCGGCGGACTGCTCGAAACCCTCGCTGCGGCGCGCAAGCACCTCGCGCCCGGCGGACGTGTCCTGGTCGGCGACGGGTTCTGGGCCGGCGAACCCTCTCCTGAGGCGATCGAGATGCTCGGCGACTTCGACGACCTGGCGACCACCGTGGATCGCGTCGTCGAGCACGGCTGGACACCCGTCTACGGGCACATCAGCACCCGTCACGAGCTTGACGACTACGAATGGTCCTGGACGGGGTCGGTGGCCTCGTGGGCCCTGGACCACCCCGAGGATCCGGCCGGTTCCGAGGCGCTCGCCGTCGCCGCCACCCATCGCACCGAATGGCTGCGCGTCTACCGGGACTCCTTCGGCTTCGTCTGCCTGGTCCTGCGCCCGACATCCGGCTGAGAAGGGCGGATTCCGCCTACCCCCGCCGGCATCGCCGGCCTGACCTCTGCCGTGGACGCTGCCGGCGTACTGACTTTCATCAGGCCCTGTTCGGCCACTGCCTGCGTCTCGGCGTCGACGGGAGCAACGCGCATCGGAGAGCACCGATCAGCCGGGGACGTGGGTGCTCTGCCGTCAGGTTCCCTTTGTCTTGAGAGCAGGCCAGGGGATGTCGTGACGGCAGGCGTACATGCCTCGTCACGACCGGGCCCGGCGCGGGGAGTCGGCCTTCCGTGGGTTCCAGGCGAGTGGCTCGACGGTTCAGGACCGGGAAGCGCGAGGGGACGGGAGTCCCCTCGCCCGGGGGTGTGGGGGCTTGCCCCCACACCCCACAGCCTGAGCCCGGAGGGCGAAGACCTCGCCTTTGGGGTTAACGCCCTTGGTTGGCGACGGCTTCGATGGCAGCCTTGGCGGCCTCCGGGTCGAGGTAGCGGCCGCCTCGCTCCCGCGGCTTGAAGTCGGCGTCGAGCTCGTAGACCAGCGGGATGCCGGTCGGGATGTTGAGCCCGGCGATCTGCTCGTCGCCGATGCCGTCGAGGTGCTTGACCAGGGCGCGCAGGGAGTTGCCGTGGGCGGTCACCAGGACGGTACGGCCGGCGGCCAGGTCGGGGACGATCTCGTCGTACCAGTACGGGAGCATGCGGTCGACGACGTCCTTCAGGCACTCCGTGCGCGGCATGAGCTCCGGCGGCAGGAGGGCGTAGCGCGGGTCGCCGGCCTGGGAGAACTCGTCGTCGTCGGCGATGGGGGGCGGGGGCACGTCGTAGGAGCGGCGCCACAGCATGAACTGCTCGTCGCCGAACTCCTCGCGCGTCTGCGCCTTGTTCTTGCCCTGGAGGGCGCCGTAGTGGCGTTCGTTGAGCCGCCAGCTCCGCCTGACCGGGAGCCAGAGCAGGTCGGCCTCGCCCAGGGCCAGCTGGGCCGTCTGGATGGCCCGGGTCAGGAGGCTGGTGTGCAGGACGTCGGGACGCACCCCGGCCTCCTGCAGGAGCCTGCCGCCTCGGCGTGCCTCGTCCTCGCCCTTGGCCGACAGGCTGACGTCCACCCAACCGGTGAACAGGCCCTTCGCGTTCCAGTCACTCTCACCGTGCCGTAGCAGCACCAAAGTCGCCATGCGGCCAATCCTATGGCCGCCGGCGCGGCGCCCCGGAGGTCACTGCCCCGGGTCGGCGAAGCGGGCGAAAGCCTGCAGGTTGGCGAGGGATTCGCCGCGTTTGGCGCGCCATTCCCATTCGCGCCGGATGGAGGAGGCGAACCCGAGCTCCAGCGCCCGGTCGAACCAGTCGTCGGCGTACGTGAGCACGCAGCCGAGCAGGCGGTCGATCTCCTCCTCCGTGACGGCGGCCAGCGGCACGCGGCCCACCAGGTAGACGTCGCCCACGGGATCGAGGGAGAAGTGCACGCCGTACATGGTGCCGTTCTTGCCGAGGAGCCAGCGGTAGAACTCCTCGTGGTTCTCGTCGGGCTGGCGGCAGAAGAAGGCTTCGACGTGCAGCACCCGCTCTCCGACGATCAGCCAGGTCATGGTGGCGAGCTTGTGCTGTCCGGGCAGTTTGATGAGGAACGCCCCGGGCCGCGGCTCGTCGTAGGAGACGTCCGCGGCCTTGAGCGCGGCTTCGACGACATCGCGCATGCCGTACAGCCTAGAAGTTGAGCGCTACGGGCATCTTGTGCAGGTTCGCGATGGCGCCGGCGTACACCTCCATGAGGCGGCCCGCGGTGGCCTGCCAGCCGAAGGCGGCCGCGTGGGCGCGGGCGCCCTGGGACAGGTCGTCGCGCCAGGCCGGCGAGGTGACGAAGCGGCGCAGCGTACGGGCCCATTCGGCGGGATCGTGACCGTCCACGAGCACCCCCGAGACCCCGTCGCGGACGGCGGTGCGCAGCCCGCCCACGGCGGCCGCGGCCACCGGGGTCCCGCAAGCCTGGGACTCCAGGGCGACCAGGCCGAACGACTCGCTGTAGGAGGGCACGACGGTCACGTCCGCGGCCCGGTACCAGTCGGCCAGCTCCTCCTGCGGGGCCGGGGGCACGAGCCGGACGACGTCGGAGATGCCCAGCTCGCCGGCCAGTTCGGTGAGGATGGACGGTCTGGCCAGGCCGTTGCCCGACGGGCCGCCGACGCAGGCCACGACCAGGCGGCCGCGGAGCGACGGGTCGTCGATGAGCAGGCGGGAGGCGGCGCGGAGCAGCACGTCGGGGGCCTTGAGCGGCTGGATGCGGCCCACGAACAGCAGGACGTGCGCGTCCTGCGGCAGGCCGAGCCGCTGGCGGGCGGCGCCCTGTGACGCGGGTTGGAAGACGGTGAGGTTGACACCTGGGTTCACGACGGCGACGCGCTTCTCGGGCGCGCCGTACAGGTCGATGAGCTCCCGGGCCTCGTCGGCGGTGTTGGCCACCAGGCGGTCGGCGATCTCCACGACCTGTTCCTCGCCCACGACGCGGGCCTGGGGCTCCGGCTTGTCGCCCTGGGCGAGCAGCAGGTTCTTGACCTTGGCCATGGTGTGCATGGTGTGCACGAGCGGCACGCCCCAGCGTTCCTTGGCCAGCCAGCCGACCTGCCCGGACAGCCAGTAGTGGGAGTGGATGACGTCGTAGCGGCCGGGGTCGTACATGGCCTCGGTGCGCAGCACCTCGGACAGGAAGGCGCACATCTGGCCCGGCAGGTCTCCCCTGTCCATCTCCTCGTACGGCCCCGCCGTCAGGTGGCGCACCAGGACGCCGGGTGCGAGTTCGGCCACGGGCGGCAGGTCGCGGGCGGTGGCCCTGGTGAAGATCTCCACCTCCACACCGAGCTGTGCCAATCGCCTGGCGGACTCGACGATGTACACGTTCATGCCTCCGGCGTCGCCCGTACCGGGCTGGTCCAGGGGCGACGTGTGCATGCTGATGGTCGCGACCCGGCTGACCCGTCGTCGCCTCACTCGACATCACCTCCAAGCGGAGTACAACTCTCCAGATTTTTTCGACATTCCCGGCCGCAGGTCACAGTGGGGGGTCCTGGCAGGATGAGCACCATGCAGAGAACGGCAGTGGTGACCGGGGCGAGCGGCGGGATCGGCGAGGCGACGGCGCGGCGGCTCGCCGCCGAAGGCTACGTGGTGGTGGCGGGTGCCCGGCGCCGCGACCGGCTGGACGAGCTGGCCGCGGAGGTGCCCTCGATCAGGCCGGTGACGCTTGATGTGACCTCGCAGGAGTCGGTTGACGCGCTGGTGAGCTCGCTCGACCGCTGTGACGTCCTCGTCAACAACGCCGGTGGCGCGCTCGGCATGGAGTCGGTCGCGGAAGGCCGCCTGGACGACTGGCAGCGGATGTACGACACGAACGTGCTCGGCTCCCTACGCATGACCCAGGCGCTGGTCCCCAAACTCGTCGAGTCGGGCGACGGCGTCCTGGTGATGCTGACCTCGACGGCGGCCTTCGTCTCGTACGAGGGCGGCGCCGGCTACTGCGCGGCCAAGCACGCGCAGTCCTCGATGGCCGAGACGCTCCGGCTCGAACTCGTCGGACAACCGGTGCGCGTCGTCGAGATCGCGCCGGGCATGGTGAAGAGCGAGGGGTTCGCCGTCACCCGCTTCCGTGGCGACGAGTCCGCCGCCGCCCGCGTGTACGAGGGCGTGCCCGACCCGCTGACCTCGGAAGACGTGGCCGACGCCATCGCCTGGTGCGTGACGCGCCCGTCCCACGTGAACATCGACCGCCTGGTGATCAGGCCCCGCGCCCAGGCCGCCCAGCACAAGGTGCACCGCGTCGTTGGCTAGGGCGGCCAGGCCGGTCGGCGCGATCACGCGCGGCACGACGTGGCACAACCGGCTGCGCAGAGCCGACCGGTGGACGGTCGCCGTGCACGGCGGGACGCTGCGCGCCGCCGTCCGCCCGCTGGTCGTGGACCTCGGCTACGGCGCCTCGCACGCGACCACGCTGGAGCTGTTCGAACGGCTGCGCGCGGTCGCGCCAGGCGTCGAGGTGGTGGGCGTCGAGATCGACCCGGCCAGGGTGGCGCTGGCCAAACCGTACGAACGCGACGGGCTGAGCTTCGTCCTCGGCGGCTTCGAGCTGCCCGTCCCCCGGCCGCCCACGCTCGTACGGGCCTTCAACGTCCTCCGCCAGTACGACGAGTCGGACGCCTGGCACTACTGGGACGTACTGCGCGGCAAGCTGGCCCCGGGCGGCGTGCTGGTCGAGGGCACCTCCTCCGAGACCGGGCGGCGGGCCGTCTGGGTGGGGCTGTCTCCCGAAGGGCCGCGCACGCTCACGTTCTCCGCCCGTTTCGACGCTTTCGAGCGGCCTTCCGACCTGGCCGACCGGCTGCCGAAGACCCTGATCCACCGGAACGTGCCGGGTGAGCGCATCCATGCGTTCCTGCGCGACTTCGACCACGCCTGGGCGGTCAGCGCCCCTTATGGGGCCCACGGGGCACGGCAGCGGTGGCTGGCGTCGGTGCGGCTGCTGGCCGAGAACTGGCCGGTGCCGGCGCACCCACCGCTCGGCGGACCGGCCCGCTGGCGGCTCGGCGAACTCACCCTCCCCTGGTCGGCCGTCGCCCCCCGCTAGACCCTGGCTGGTCGGCCCGCGCTAGAGCTGGGCGGCGAAGGCGGCGTACGCTGCCGCGTCGTACAGCACGAAGCGCACCTCCTCGACGGAGGTCTCGGCGTCGCGGACGGCGGCGACGGCGATGCGGGCGGCATCGTCGAGCGGCCAGCCGTAGATGCCGGTGGAGATCGCCGGAAAGGCCACAGACCGCGCACCCAGCTCGTCGGCCACCCGCAGCGACTCCCGGTGGCAGGAGGCCAGCAGCTCCGAACGGTCCTCCGACCTGGAGTGGACCGGCCCGACGGTATGGATCACCCACCGCGCCGGCAGCCGCCCGGCGGTCGTGGCGACGGCCTGCCCGGTCGGCAACCCCTTCCCATAGTGCGAGGCCCGCAGCCGCCTGCACTCCTCCAGGATCTCCGGCCCGCCGCGCCGATGGATGGCCCCGTCGACACCGCCCCCGCCGAGCAGGGAGGAGTTGGCCGCGTTCACGATCGCGTCGGCCCGCTGCTCGGTGATGTCGCCCTGCTCCAGCGTGATGTCCATCTCACCGAGACTGCCAGCGGCGACGACCGCCGCCAAACGCAATCGCCGTCCCGAATGCCAGCTCGACGCTTTGTAGAGCTACCCTGAAGGGCGTGAAGGGTCTTGGCGAGCTTGAACGCAGCATCATGGACATCCTCTGGGCCGAGCACAGCCCGTTGACCGCCCGCGAGGTCGGCAGGCTGATCGCCGATCGCGACCTCGCCCCCACGACGGTGATGACCGTGCTCGACCGCCTCACGCGCAAGAACTTCCTCAAGCGCACCAGAGACGGCCGCGCGTGGCGTTACGAACCGGCCGAAAGCCGTGACACGTACATCGCCGAGCTTATGCTGGAGGCCTTGGAAATGACGGGCGACCGCTCGGCCGCCCTGACCCGCTTCGCCCAGGCCGTGTCCGGCCCGGAGGCGGAGATCCTGCGAAGAGCGCTCACGGAGCTGGAGGAAGAGTGATCACGGCAGCGGTGCTCGCGGCGCTCGCCACGGCGTGCGCGCTCGGCTCCTGGCGTTTCACGACGGCCCGGTGGACCTCACGCGCCCCCAGGCTCGCCATCATCGTCTGGCAGTCCCTCGGCGTGGCCTGGGGTCTCGCCACCACCGGCGCCATGCTGGCCTACGCGGTGCAGCCCTACGGCGAGGGCGTGCTCCAGGGGCTGCTCGCCTTCGCGGGCGGCGCCGCTCCCGCCGAGGCGTGGGACCCGCTCCACGTGCTCGCCATGATCGCGGGGCTCACCTCGCTGGCCGTGCTGGTCGTGGTGCTGCTCACGGCCGGGGTGCAGGCGTTGCGGGCGCGCAGGCGGCATCGCGTGCTGCTCGCGCTCATCTCCCACGACGATCCCGGGGTTCCGGGCGTGCGGGTGCTCGACCATCCGAGCGCGGCGGCCTACTGCGTTCCCGGGCTCCGGTCGCAGGTCGTGGTCAGCGCGGGCGCGCTCAAGCTGCTGTCGCAGGACGAGCTGACCGCCGTGCTCGCGCACGAGGCGGCGCACGTACGCGAGCGGCACGACCTGGTGTTGCTGCCGTTCGCCGCGCTGCGCAGGGCGATGCCCTGGTCGAAGGTCGTCGCCGACGCGCAGGCGCAGGTGGAGCTGCTGATCGAGATGGCCGCCGACGACCGCGCGCGCCGCTACTGCTCGCCGCGCAGGCTGGCGACCGCGCTGCTCAGGTTCGGTACGGCCGGCGCCATGCCGACCCCGCAGGGCATGCTCGGCGTGCACGCGCACAACGTCATGGCCAGGGTCGACCGGCTGATCAAGCCAGGGCCGGAATTGTCCATCTCTGTCCGCTACGGCTACGTCGCCCTCTCTGTGATGTTGCTCACCGCCACACCCTTCTTGTGGGTCTACCAGCTCTGATGCTTGCTGGCGTTAACCATTCCGTTTGCAATTGCAAGCACTGGACGGCAGACTGTCGGTATGGCACTACCGAAAGTCGGCTCGATCGGTGAATACATCCGCGAGCAACGGCAGCAGGCGAAGATCTCGCTGCGCCAGCTCGCGCAGGCGGCGGGGGTCTCCAACCCCTACCTGAGCCAGATCGAGCGCGGGCTGCGCAAGCCGAGCGCGGAGATCCTCAACCAGATCGCCAAGGGTCTGCGCATCTCCTCGCAGGCGCTCTACGTGCAGGCGGGCCTCATCGAGGACCGCGAGCCGCCCAGCGACGTGATCACCGCGATCAGGGCCGACGCGCTGCTCTCCGAGCGGCAACGCCAGGTGCTGATCGACATCTACGAATCGTTCCGCAAGGAGGAGCGCGCCGAGGACGAGCAGACCTCCCAGAATGCTCACCCCCGGCACGACTCCGGTTCGGACGACGAGCCGCCACTGCCCGAGGAGTTTCTCGCCGCGCTGGAGCCCTACGCGGCCTCCTCCGGCAACGGCTCCGTCACCCAGGAAACCAAGGAAGGTTAACCCATGACGCTTGCCACCGAGGTCAAGAAGCTCACCGACTCCAAGCCGTTCTACGCGGTCGCGGGCGCCGGCGACTACGCCGTCGAGAAGCTGCGCGAGCTGCCCGGACAGCTGCTGAAGCTCCAGGAGCGCCGCTCGGAGATCGCGAAGGACCTGCCCGAGAAGACCCGCGCGTACGCCGACAAGGCCGAGGACCTCGTCCGCGAGTTCCCCGAGAAGGCCCGCGAGTACGCCGACCAGCTCACCACCAAGGCCACCGAGGTCTACGAGGACTTCGCCTCCCGTGGCCGCAAGGTCGTCAGCAAGACGACCGGCGAGGCCGCGCTGGAGCTCGAAGAGGTCTCCGAGACCGCCGAGCCGCCGGTCGCCGAGCCGGTCAGGAAGACCACCCGTACCCCCAAGGCCAAGGCCTGACGGAAGGGCAGGGCCCGCCTCGGCCGAGGCGGGCCTTTCCCCTTTGGGGTGCCCTCCTGTCGGGGGCGCCTATTAGGCTGGGGCCGATTTCGTTGCGGCGATGGGCGGAGCCAACAACATGAACATGATCAACCTGGTCTTCAACTTCCTTTTCCTGGTGCTCGCCGCCATCATCTTCGGCATGTCCGTCTACGCGCTGGTCCACGCCACGCGCGTGCACACCAACGCGTTCGTCTCGGCGGGCAAGCTGCAGAAGAAAATCTGGCTCATCATCCTCGCGCTCGCGGCGCTGCTCTCCGGCGGCGGCGCGTGGGGCTACCTCAGCGACTTCCTGCTGGTCGGCGGCCAGATGTTCATCGGGCTCACCGGGCTCGGGCTGTTCTCGATCCTGGCCGTCATCGCCGCCACCATCTACATCGTGGACGTGAAGCCGGCCGTGCAGGGCATGGGCCGCGGCAACAACGGCCCCTACGGCCCCTGGTAGGTCAGACCAGCTCGTCCGCGAGCCACGCGGCGATGCGCTCATGCCCGGCGAACGTGGGATGCACGCCGTCGGGCAGCACCGTCTCCGACGGCCTGCCGGTGACCCAGTGCCTGCCCATCGGGTCGAGGAACGGCACTCCCTCCGCGACCGCCACCTCCGCCAGCGCGTCGCGCACCCGGTACGCCTTCGCCGGGGCCTCCTCCAGCCAGATCGGGCCGACCATGACGATCCTGGTGAGCGGCCAGCGCCGGCGCACCTCGGCGAGCAGCGCGGCGGCGGCCCGGCGTACGCGGGCGGTGCTCCAGCGCTGGTCGTTGTGGCCGCCGGAGATGACCAGCACGTCGGGCGGCGGCCGCCAGGCCAGCTCCTCCTCGAAGGAGCGCTGGAACGTGCGGCCCACCTTGCCCTCGTTGAGGTAGCCCGTGCCGCCGGCCCCGGCGATCACCGGCTGCCAGCCGAGCAGCCGCGCGGACTCCGACGCGTACGTCCGCCAGCGCGGCACCGGCCCCGAGCCGACGGTGAAGCTGTCGCCCAGGAACACCATCACGGGCGCGGACGTCCGCACGGGAGCGGCCGGCTGCGGCGGCCGGTACGGCGTTCCCGCCACCGCGCTACTACATGCCGAAACACCGGCAAATATCCCCATCATCGCGACGAACGGCGCGATTCTTCGGTGAAGCATCAGGCCGCGCATCATCACCCCGGGGCACTAGGCTGCCGATATGACTGCTGACCTCCACGGACGCACGCAGCGGCTCGAACTGTCCGACCAGAATCTGCGCGACTTCGAAGCCGTTGTGCTGGACGCGACGCCTGAGGGGATCGTGCTGAGCAGATCGGCATTCTATCCAGGCGGAGGCGGCCAGCCTGCCGATCACGGAGTTCTGATCTGGCAGGGCGTCGAGACCCGGATCGCCGGGGTGCGCAAAGGCGACGATCTCTACCTGATCCCGGCGGAGGGCGACCCGATCCCGCCCGTGGGCACCGTCGTGGAGGCCGCCGTGGCCGACGCGCGCCGCTCGGCGCTCATGCGTACGCACTCGGGGCTCCACGTGCTGTGCGGCGTGGTGTTCAGGGACTACGGCTGCCTGGTCACCGGCGGCAACATGGACGAGCTGAGCGCCCGCATGGACTTCAACCTGCCCGAGGTGCCGCCCGGCTTCAAGGAGGCCGTCGAGGCCGCGTGCAACGCCGAGATCGCCGCCGACCGGCGCATCGACGTACGCGTGCTGCCCCGGGAGGAGGCGTTCGAGATCCCCGACCTCATCCGCACGGCCACCAACCTCGTGCCCGAGACCGTCCAGGACGTGCGCATCGTCGACATCGTGGGCCTCGACACCCAGGCCGACGGCGGCACCCACGTGGCCTCCACCAAGCAGATCGGCCACATCAAGGTCGCCAAGATCGAGAGCAAGGGCCGCGGCTTCCGCCGCCTGCGCATCGCGATCTCCGACTAACGCCCTTCGACCAGGCCCGTGAGGCCGTCGAGCAGGGCGCTCAGGCCGAACTCGAAGAGGCGGTCGAGATCGAGGTCGAAGTCGCCGCCCAGCTCCTCGATGGCCCGGCCGAAGGCCGGCAGCCGTCCCGACGCCGAGAGCGCCTGGAAGATGTCCTCCTGGGCGGTCATCCACTCGTCGGCGGTGAGCCCGGTCGCGTTCCGCGCCCGCTGCTCCCGCTCGATGTTGGCGGCCAAGCCCTGGACGAAGCTGTAGAGCAGGGTGTGCACGTGCATCCTGCCGGTGGCGTCGAGGGCCGAGCCCTCCAGCGCCGCGAGCACCCACTCCGTGTGGGCGATCAGGCTGGGCGAGGGCAGCGGCCGGGTCAGTGAGGTGACCTGGGCCATCCACGGGTGGGCGAGGCAGCCGGCCCACTGCACGCGGGCGGAGGTCTCCAGCCCGGCCCGCCATCCGCGCGGCGACTCCTTCGGCAGCGGGAAGGCGCGGGTCACCTGGTCGATCATGAGCAGGAGCAGGTCGTCCTTCCCGCCCACGTGCCGGTAGAGCGACATGGTGGCGACGCCGAGCCGGCTCGCCACCCCGCGCATGGTCAGCTCGGAGAGCCCCTCGGCGTCGGCGATCTCGACGGCCGCCGTCACGATGCGGTCGCGGGTCACGTCGTTGTCGGACGGGACCGGGCCCCGCCGCGCCTTCCCGCCGTGGGTCTCGGCCACGACCGTGCCCACGCGCGGCTCGGCCACCACGACGCCCTCCTGGGCCAGGACCGTCAGCGCCTTGGCCGCCGTGGCCAGCGCGACGCCCCAGTCGCGGGCGAGCTGCCTGGTGGAGGGCACCCGCTCGCCCGCCCGGAGCCTGCCGTCGGCGATGCGCCGCTTGATGTCCTCGACGATGCGCGCGTAGGGCGGAGCCGTCATCATCCAACCTTCCCTGTACTAGTACAGATCCTAGCAGTATCGCCTTGCGACCAGCTGTATGTACGCCGTACATTCACGTACAACGTTCTCAGCAAGGAGTTCAGACCATGAAGGTTCTCGTGTCCGGTGCCAGCATCGGCGGTCCCGTCCTCGCGTACTGGCTGCGGTGGCACGGTTTCGAGGTGACACTCGTCGAACGCGCCCCGAGCCCGCGCAAGGGCGGCCAGGCCGTCGACATCCGGGGCGCCGCCCTGGTCGTGGCCCAGCGGATGGGCATCCTGGAGCAGGCCAGGGCGATGCGTACGACCATGCGCGGCATGTCCATGGTCGACGCCGACGGCAACGAGGTCATGCGCAGCACCGAGGAGACGGTCAGCGGCGGCCGGTTCGACAGCCCCGACATCGAGATCGCCCGCGACGACCTGACCGCGCTCCTCACCGCCACGGCCGACGCCCGCTACCTGTACGGCGACTCGATCGCCACCCTGACCCAGGACGCGGACGGCGTGGACGTGACGTTCGAGAGCGGCGCCCAGGCCCGCTACGACTACGTGATCGGCGCCGACGGCCTGCACTCGAACGTCAGGAAGCTCGCCTTCGGCCCCGAGGAGCGCTTCCTGCGACACCTCGGCATGTACGTCTCCATCTACACCGCCGACAACTTCCTCGGCCTGGACCACTGGCAGGTCTGGCACCAGGACGGCGCCGCCGGGTTCGGCCTGTTCAGCGACAAGGACCCCGACGTGATCAAGGTCAACATGGGCTTCGGCGCGGGCCCGATCGCCTACGACCACCGCGACCTCGACCAGCAGAAGCGCCTGGTCCAGGAGCACTGCGCGGCGCTGGGCTGGGAGGCGCCCAAGCTGCTGGAGGCCATGTGGAAGGCCGACGACTTCTACTTCGACGTCATGGCCCAGGTCGTGATGGACCGCTGGTCGGCGGGCCGGGTGACGCTGGTGGGCGACGCGGGCTACTGCGCCTCGCCGCTGTCGGGGCAGGGCACGAGCCTGGCGCTGGTGGGGGCGTACGTGCTGGCCGAGGAGCTCGGCGCGAACCCGGAAGGGGCCTTCGACCGGTACGAGCGGCGCATGCGCCCGTTCGTCGAGGTGAACCAGGCGCTCGCCCTGGAGAACCCCGGCATGCCCGCCGCCCCCGAGAACGTGGAGCGGGCCGCCAAGGCCATCAGCCTGGATTGACACCCATTACCGATACGATGTGCCGCCATGACGGGTATCAGACTCACGCTGGCCGCCCTGGGGGCCACCGTTCTGACGTTGCTGGCCTCTCCCGCGCTGGCGGAGGCCGGGATCACCGACCAGGTGACGATGACGCTCGGCAAGGACGGCACCCTCCACGTGGTCGAGAAGCTCACCGGCGCGCAGGGCGGCCTCAAGCGCACCCTCCTCACCCGCACCCGCTACGACGACGACAACGACCGCGTCTACCAGGTGACCAACGTCAAGGGCGGCACCCTCGAAGGAGACGTGCTCACCGTGACGGGCGAGACCGTCGAGTACGACGTCAAGGGCGCGGTGACGACCTCGGGCGGGGTCGAGGAGCTGCGCTGGTTCGCCGTCAGCGGCTGGAACACCGCGGTCGCCAAGGCCACGGTCCAGGTCAACGGCCCCGGCCAGGTGCAGAACCTGTCGTGCTTCGCCGGCGACCTGACCTCGGCGATCGGCTGCACCTCGGCCTCGATGGACCACACCGCCACCCGGGCCGACTTCGAGCAGTCCGACCTCGCCCCCGGCCAGGCGCTGACCGTGGTCGTCGGCTACCCCAAGGGGTCCAGCTCCGGCGCCCCCATCCTGGAGAGGCGCTTCTCGCTGGCCTCGGCGTTCACGCTCGACCTGGTCACCGGCGGCGCGCTGGCGGGGCTGCTCGTGCTGCTGCTCGGCGGCGTCGGCCTGCTCTACTGGACGCGCGGTCGCGACGCCCGGGTGGCGGGCCACGAGAAGGGCGGGGTCGATCCCGTACAGAACGGGCACTTCTCTCCGCCTGACGGGGTGCGTCCCGGTCAGATCGGCACGCTGGTCGACGAGCAGGCCGACGTGGTCGACGTGACCGCCACCATCGTCGACCTCGCCGTACGCGGCTACCTGCGGATCGACGAGCAGCCCCGCCAGACCTACGACGCGCCCGACTGGATGCTGGTCAGGCTGCCGAGCGCGCCGGTCAACTCGCTGCTGAAGTACGAGCGCGCCCTCTACGACGCCATCTTCGACGGCCGCGACGCGGTGCTGCTCTCGCAGCTGTCCGGCTCGTTCGCGGGCCGGCTCGGCAAGGTGCGCGACGCGCTCTACGCCGACGTGGTCGCGCAGGGCTGGTTCGCCCGCCGCCCCGACACCGAGCGCACCCGGTGGACCACGATCGGCGTCGTGCTGATCGGCCTCGGCCTGCTGGCCACGGTGGCGCTGGCCTGGTTCACCACCTACGGGCTGCTCGGGCTGGCGCTGGTCATCGCGGGCGGCGCGCTCGCCATGGGCGGCCAGTACATGCCGGCCAAGACCGCCAAGGGCTCGGCCGCGCTGGCGCACACGCTGGGCTTCCGCGAGTACCTGTTCTCCGGCGAGCTCGGCGAGGTGCCCGAGCAGCACCGGGTGGAGCTGTTCTCGCGCTACCTGCCGTACGCGGTGATCTTCGACGGGGTCGAGCACTGGTCGCGGGTGGTGGCCTCGGTCACGGGCAACGGCCACCAGTCCGACAACCTCTACTGGTACCACGGGCCGGCGGAGTGGGACCTGTCCAAGTTCGCCGGGTCGATGCGCACGTTCACCACGACGACCTCGGGCGCCATCTCCGCCACCCGCCAGTTCCGCTCCCTCTAGCGGATCCGCAGCTCGCCCACCGGACGGCCGCCGCCGAGGAGCGGCGGCCTGGCCAGCTCGTCCAGCTCGGGCGCGTCCAGGCCGAGCGAGCGCAGGGCGGCCACCGTGACCGGGACGCGGGCCCGCTGCGAGCCGTCCTCGATCTTGACCGTGCCGGCGCGGCCGTCCTCGAAGGCGAACGCGTCGAACGCCTCCGCCCCCGCCTTCAGCATCAGCCCGGGGATCGCCCGCATGAGCTTGGCCTCGGGCCGGTCGGTGCCGGACGTCCACTCGGGGTGGGCGCGCATGGCGTCGAAGATCTGCCGCTCGTACGAGTCCGCCGCGGCCAGCGGGAACGCCCTGAACGCCTTGGTCACCCCGAGCATCGACACGAAGAACAGCGGCGCGCCGCAGCCGTCGACGCCCGAGGCCGCCACGCGTTCGCCGGTCAGGTCCTCGACCGTCTGGCGGATCGCCCGCTGGAGCGGGTGCGCGGGCTCCAGGTAGGTGGTCAGCGGCCAGTCGTTGAGCACGCAGGTGGCCAGCATGGCGGCGTGCTTGCCCGAGCAGTTCATGAAGACCCGCCCGAACTCGGTCGAGGTCCGCTCGAACGGGTGGTCCTCGGGACACAGCAGCGCGGACTCGTCCAGTCCCGCTCCGGCCAGGATCTTCCGTACCCCGTCCACGTGGAACGCCTCGCCGGAGTGCGAGGCGCAGGCCAGCGCCAGCAGCTCCCCCTCCAGCCGGAGCCCGCCGCGCAGCATGCCGAGCGCCTGGAGCGGCTTCATGGACGAGCGCGGCGAGGCCGCCACGTGCACCGCGCCCCGGGTCTCCACGGGCACGCCCTGCGCGTCCACGGTCAGCATGCGAGCGTGATGCGTGGACTCCACGAAACCAGACCGGACAACCTCGACAATCAGCGACATTACGCGCCCCCTTTCTGGACGAGTCTACGAACAGTTCTTTCTGGGCCAGAATGGGATGCCATGCGAGCAGTCGTACAACGAGTGAGCTCCGCCTCCGTCGAGGTCGAGGGGCAGATCGTCGGGGCCGTCGAGGAGCCGGGGCTGCTCGTCCTGGTGGGCGTCACCCACACCGACACGCGCGCCGAGGCCGCCAAGCTCGCCGCCAAACTGTGGGGCCTGCGCATCCTGCACGGCGAGAAGTCGTGCTCCGACGTCGCCGCCCCACTCCTCGTGATCAGCCAGTTCACCCTGTACGGCGACGCCCGCAAGGGCCGCCGCCCCACCTGGCAGGCGGCGGCTCCGGGCCCGGTCGCCGAGCCCCTGGTCGACGCGGTCGTCGAGGAGCTGAGGAAGCTCGGCGCCCACGTGGAGACGGGCCGCTTCGGCGCCGACATGAAGGTGTCGCTGGTCAACGACGGCCCGATCACGCTCGTGCTGGACCTCTGACCGGGGCTACCGGATCCTGCGCCGCAGCGACGGGTCGATGCTGACGTTACGGCCCGCGTCAGGCGGCACCACGACCTCCTGAGCGGCCGCCACGCCGCCGGCCAGCAGCGGCGCGTCGACCGGGACCGTGCGCTTGACCACGGCCAGCGCGATCGGGCCCAGCTCGTGGTGGCGGGCGGCCGAGCCGACGACGCCGACCTCCTGGCTCTCGAAGATCACCGGGGCGCCGTGGGCGGGCAGCGTGTCGACGCTGCCGTCGAGGTGCAGGAAGACCAGGCGGCGCGGCGGGTGGCCCAGGTTGTGGACGCGGGCGACCGTCTCCTGGCCGCGGTAGCAGCCCTTGCTGAGATGCACGGCCGAGCCGATCCAGCCCACCTCGTGGGGAATCGTCTTGTGGTCGGTCTCGAACCCGAGCCGCGGCCGGTGCGCCTCGATCCGCAGCGCCTCGTACGCCCACAGCCCCGCCAGGGGCTTGCCCAGATGGTCGGCCAGCTCCGCGCGCGGCACCAGGAGGTCTTCCGTGGCCGTGGAGAGCACGGCGAGGTCGTCGACGAGCGTGACCTCGACGCGGAGCATGAACCGCATGCGGTCGAGGTAGTCGGCCAGGCTCTTGCCGGTGCCGGGCTCGACGTGGGCCAGCACGCTCTCGCCGTCGTCGACCAGGGTCAGGTGGTGCAGCACGCGGCCCTGGAGGTCGAGGTCGAGCGTCTGCGTCCACTGGCCGGGCGTCAGCGAGTCGAGCTTCTGCGAGGTCAGGTCGTTGAGCCATTTCAGCCGGTCGGCGCCGGAGATCCGGATCACCTCGCGGTTGCTGCGGTCGACGACCGCCTCACCCTTGACCAGCGCGCGCTGCTCGGCGAACAGGTCGCCATAGTGCGCGGCTACGTCGGCGTCCGGCCCGTCGGCCGCGACGGCGCCGGGGAGATCGAGCAGAGGGCTACGCATGCCCTCCAGGCTATCCGTAGCCGGGGGCCGCCCGTTCGCGGCACCCGGGTGTCGTCAGCGGCAGTTGCGGCAGCGGCCGAAGACCGTGAGGTGATGGACGTCCGCGACGAAGCCCAGCTCCTCGTCGAGCCCCTTGACCAGCCCCTCGGCCAGCTCGGGCCGCACCTCGAACACCTCGTCGCAGCCCCGGCACACCAGGTGGACGTGGTCGGCCTCGGCCGCGAGGTGGTAGGTCGGCGCGCCGTGGCCGAGATGGGTGTGGGTGACCATGCCGAGCTCTTCGAGCAGCTCCAGCGTGCGGTAGACGGTCGAGATGTTGACCCCGCGCGCCGTCTCGCGCACCTTGGTGCAGATCTCCTCGGGGGTCGCGTGTTCCAGGTCCTTGACCGCTTCGAGCACGAGCTGACGCTGGGGAGTCACCCGGTAGCCCTTGGCGCGGAGTTCCTCGTGCCATTGCGTCTCGGTCATGCCCCGAGTGTAGAGCGCGAGGCCCGCTGCTGACGGCCGTCCGATATTTACTTGCCCCTGGCTCGCGTGAGCGCATAGCTTGCTGAGTACGCGGAAAGGAGGTGGTCCGAATAATGGATAGTCATAGTCGGGCTAGCGAGGTGGTTGTCCGCTAACGCTGCGGACTCGTTGTCTCGTGGTCGTTCAGCGAATCCGAGGCAACCACCGGGGCCCCTGGCAGCCGGAGGGCGGGATGACGCATCCCGTCCGTGGTCCATCCGGCCCGCCCGCATCAGCAGGCGGAGTGTCGCCCGGGGCCCTTTTTCATGCCCTCAGTGCTCCCCGTGCGGCTCGACGCCGAGCTCCGCGCACGCCGCGCGGTAGAGGCGTACGACGGCCTTGCGCACCTGGGCCCGCTCGGTCAGGGTCTCGCCCCACGGCACGCGCACCCGCTCGCCGCCGTCGACGGTGAACTCCATCGCCTCCGCGTCGACGTCGCTCGTCACGGCCGAGGTGGCCTGCGGCCGGCCGCCGAGCCCGCGCACGATGACCAGGGCGTCGCCCGCGTGGTCGTCGTTCATGTGGCGCTTGATCGCCTCGACCGCGTCGGGGGTGAAGGGCGTGCTCATGCCACCTTCTTCAGCTCGGCCGACATGTGGTCGGTGAGCGGGTGGCCCGCGGCGGCCATCTCGTAGGCCCACATGAGGTTGCCGTTGACCAGGCCGTAGAGCCGGTGGCCCGCGGTGTACTCCTTCGCCGTGGTGGTGCGGGCCACGACGTCGGTGCGCAGCTCGATCTTGTGGAAGACGACCTCGCCGATGTAGATCTCGACGATGCCGGTCGGGTGCGCGAGCACCACCTCGATCTGCCGGTCGGGCTGCGGCCGCCAGTAGCCGGACTCGGTGGCGAGCGGCTTGACCCGGTTGCCGTCCTGGTCGAGGAGCCACGTGCGGCTCACGTAGGTCAGGAACGGCTTGCCGTTGTGGCCGAACTCGATCTCCTGCCCGAAGTTGAAGCTCTCGATCGTCGGGTAGCCGCCCACGCCGGCGCCCTCCCAGCGGCCGAGCAGGAACGCGATCTGCTCCAGAGCGGGGTGCACCTCAGGTTCTTCCATGCTCACCAAGCCTAGTGCCGGTGGCTAACCTTCCGTATCGGGGAGACGACTCTTGGGGGGAGCCGTGATGCTGGATCTCTTGGCCGCGCCGCCGCACGTCGACGTGCTGTACGTGGGCGCCCATCCCGACGACGAATACCAGTCGCTGTCCACGTTCGGGCAGTGGAAGGAGCGCGACGGGATCGGCACGGGCGTCGTGACGGTGACGCGCGGTGAGGGCGGCGGCAACGCGGCGGGCCCGGAGAAGGGCGCGGCGCTCGGCCGGATCAGGGAGGCCGAGGAGCGGAAGGCGGTCGCGTTCGCGGGCGTCGAGCACGTCTTCCAGCTGGGCGAGCCCGACTTCTGGTACACGCTGTCGGCGCCCCTGACCGCGCGCGTCTGGGGGCCGGACACCCTGCGGCGGCTGGTCGAGGTGATCAGGGCCACGACTCCCTCGACCGTGGTGACGATGGACCCCAGGCCGTTCGACCAGCACGGCGGCCACCAGCTCGCCGCGCGGCTCGCCGTGGAGGCGTTCCGGCTGGCCGCCGACCCGGCCGCCTTCCCCGGCACGGGGTCGCCGTGGCGGGCCTCGCGGCTGCTGACCCAGAACTGGGGCCTGCGCGGCCCGAAGGGCCCCGGCTGCGCGACGGCCGGGCTCCGCGACCCCGCCACCGGGCTGCCGCAGATCGGCGTCTGGGAGGGCACGTGGTCGCCGCGCCACCGCGCCACGTGGGCGCAGCGCGAGCG
>JABFVJ010000485.1 GCA_013362835.1 Nonomuraea sp.
CGCGTCGGGCACCCGGTGCGCCCCCGGCCGCAGGCTGGCGAGCTGCCTGATCAGGTATTCGGCGGCCAGCTCGCTCAGCGGCCCGCCCAGCGCCCACACCGACGCGGCCCCCGCCAGCAGCTCGCCGACGGCGTCGAGCAGGGGCTCGGTGACGGCGGCCAACGTGCTGTCGAGGCCGGAACGCAGGTCTTCGGCGGCCCTGTGGGTGTCGGGCGAGCGGGTGACGAACTCGCGCAGGCGCGACCGGTCGCGGGCCCCGTCGCGTACGGCCGCCTGGAACCCGGCGAATCCGGCGAACCCGAGCCGGTCGAACAGGCGGGAGGCGGTCGGCGGGCTGACCCCGGCCCGCTCGGCGAGGGCGCGCAGCGAGCCGAGCGCGGCGAAGGGGTAGTCGTCGAGGATCACCCGCACGATCGCCCGCTCGCCGGGCGGCAGATCGGGATAGACCGCGCCGAGCCGGCTCGCCACCGGATCTTCTTCCATGCTGACGAATGTTACATCAAACCCAGAATGGCGGAGATGAAGAAACAAGTGTTACGGTCGCCGGTATGAGTACCTGGAACGGACTGATCGACAGCGGCTACCGGCGCTGGCTGCCGGTGACCGCCGACACCCCCTCCGTCTCGCTCAACGAGGGCAACACGCCGCTGCTGCGCTCGGCGCACCTGTCCGCGCTGACCGGCTGCGAGGTCTGGCTGAAGGTCGAGGGCGCCAACCCCACGGGATCGTTCAAGGACCGCGGGATGACCGTGGCCGTCAGCAGGGCCGCCGAGGCCGGGGCCGAGCTGGCCGTGTGCGCCTCCACCGGCAACACCAGCGCCTCGGCCGCCGCCTACGCCGCCCGCGCCGGGCTGACCGCCGCCGTACTGGTGCCGAGGGGCCGGGTCGCGCTCGCCAAACTGGGACAGGCAGTGCGTTACGGCGCCCGCATCGTCGAGATCGACGGCACGTTCGACGACTGCCTGCGCGTCGCCCGCGAGCTGGCCGCCCACCACCCGATCGCGCTGGTCAACTCGGTCGGCAACGAGCTGCGGCTGGCCGGGCAGCGCACGGTCGCGTACGAGATCGTGGACGCGCTCGGCGACGCGCCCGACATCCACTGCCTGCCGGTGGGCAACGGCGGCAACATCACCGCCACCTGGGGCGGCTACCGCGCCTACCGGCGCGAGGGCCTGTCCACCCGGTTGCCGCGCATGTGGGGGTTCCAGGCGGCGGGCGCTGCGCCGTTGGTGCACGGCACGCCGGTCGCCGACCCAGAGACCGCGGCGAGCGCGATCCGCATCGGCAGCCCGGCCACCTGGGACGGCGCCGTCGACGCCCGTGACGCGTCCGGCGGCCTGATCGCCGCGGTGACCGACGAGCAGATCTTCCAGGCGTACGAGCTGGTGGCCCGCCGCGACGGCGTCTTCGCCGAGCCCGCCTCGGCCGCCGGGATCGCGGGCCTGCTCGACCGGCACGCCAGGGGCGAGCTGGCGCCGGGGCAGCGCGTCGTGATCACCCTCAGCGGCAACGGCCTGAAGGACCAGGACGCCTCGCTGCGCGGCGGCTACACCGCGACGGAGACCTCCGCGGCCACCTCGGACGTGGCCCGCGCCCTCCGCCTGGCCGCCTGACCGGCGCGGGCGTGCCCCGGCGGGGGCGGGCGGGCGCTCGGCCATAGGATGGGGTCACGATCTTCGATGGGGGGTTGACGTGCCGTCCTGGGCCGAACGGGCGATCTTCTGGCACGTCTACCCGCTGGGCTTCCTCGGCGCCGAGCGCGCCGCGGCGCCGGAGGTCGTCCACCGGCTGCCGCGCCTGGTCCCGTGGCTGGACCACGCCGTCGACCTGGGCGCCGACGCGCTGCTGCTCGGCCCGATCTTCGCCGCCGAGACCCACGGCTACGACACGGTCGACCACTTCCGCGTCGATCCGCGCCTGGGCGACGACGGCGACTTCGACACGCTGGTCGCCGCCGCCCGCGACCGGGGGCTGCGGGTGGTCCTGGATGGCGTCTTCAACCACGTCGGCCAGGGCTTCCCGCGGTTCCGGCAGGCCCTGAGCGAAGGGCCGGACTCCGAGGCGGCCCGCTGGTTCCGGCTCCGCTGGCCTGACGGCGGCGGCCCGCCGGCCCACGAGGACTTCGAGGGCCACCAGTCGCTCGTCGCGCTCGACCACGCCGAGCCCGCCGTCGCCGACCACGTGGCGGCGGTGATGGGCCACTGGCTCGACCGGGGCGCCGACGGCTGGCGGCTCGACGCGGCCTACGCCGTCCCGACGGAGTTCTGGGCGGAGGTCCTGCCTCGGGTGCGCCGGGGCCGGCCCGGCGCGTACGTGGTGGGCGAGGTCATCCACGGCGACTACGCCGCCGTCGTGGCCGAGACCGGCATGGACGCCGTCACCCAGTACGAGCTGTGGAAGGCGATCTGGAGCTCGCTCAACGACCGCAACGCCTTCGAGCTGGCCTGGGCGCTGAAGCGCCATGCCGCCTTCGCCGAGACGTTCACCCCGATGACCTTCGTCGGCAACCACGACGTCACCCGCATCGCCAGCCGCCTGACCGACGAGCGCCACCTGCCCCACGCCCTGGCCGTGCTGATGACGGTCGCCGGCACCCCCTCGGTGTACGCGGGCGACGAGTACGCCTTCCGCGGCCTGAAGGAGGAGCGCGAGGGCGGCGACGACGCCGTACGCCCGGCCTTCCCCGGCTCCGCGGCGGACCTGTCGCCGCTCGGCCTGCCGGTCTACCACCTGCACCAGCGCCTGATCGCGCTGCGCCGCCGCCACCCCTGGCTGCACCGCGCCCACACCACCGACCTGACCCTGTCCAACCGCCTCTACGCCTACGAGAGCCGCGCCGGCGGGCAGGCCCTGGCGGTGGCGCTGAGCACCGACGACGAACCGTCCGAGGTCACCCTGCCCTTCCCCGGCAGCCTGGCCGCCGGCGACGCCGACCTCGACGGCACGCTGCTGAGCCTGCCCCCGCACGGCTGGGCCGTGGTCGAGCCGTAACAGGCCGACCTACCTGCGATCACTACCAAAAGTAGCGCTTTGGACACGTTCCGCTACTCTCAGCGAGGGCATTAATGTCGCGACAAAGCCGACGAGGCAGCCAATAGCGCGAAGCAACCCGCCAAAGCGGGAGCGCAGCCTGCCTGTCGCCCTTTTCCCGCGAGAGGACCCTCTCATGCCCCTGACCCGGCTCCCTCCTGCCCTGCTCGCCGCCGCCCTGGCGGTCACCACGCTCACGACCCCGGCGTACGCGACCGACACCACCTCGTGCGTACGCCACCTGGCCAAGAACCACACCTACAAGGACGGCTCCCACACCTACGCCACCGACGGCGCCGGACGCCCGTCGCAGGCCGTGGCCGCGAAGCTGACCGAGAAGACGGCGGCGCGCAGCGAGTGCGAGGCCACCGTCGGAAACTGGGGAGGCCGCGGCGACTGGCAGGGCGGCCACCTCATCGCCTCCTCCTTCGACGGCGTCAGCAAGCGCTACAACCTGGTCCCCATGCGCGGCAGGCAGATCAACCAGGGCCTGATGCTCCGCGTCGAGAACGGCGCCCGCGCCTGCCTGGAGAAGGGTTCGGTGGCCGGCTACCGCGTCCAGGTCCACTACCCCGACGGCACGACCATCGTCCCCGACCGTGTCCACGTGTCCATGTCGGCGACGGTCTCCGGGGTGTCCCGGCAGGTCACGCTGGCCTTCCCCAACGAGAGCCTGTCGGCGCGCGACCTGGACACCTGGCGGACGAGGATCGCCAACGCCTTCCGCTCGGCCCACTGCATGACCGCCTCTGACAAGGCGTAGGCGTCGGCGTTGTGGGATCCCTGCATGCGTGATCGACCCGTTCTGGTGTGGGATCGTCCTCATGATGAATGCAGGCAGACAGCGCGGGTTCCCCACGGGCGACCTGGCGAGGATCGCCGTGTTCGCCGCGTTGATCGCGGTGCTGGGCGCGCCGGGCTCGCTGAACGTCTTCGGCAACGCGGTGCCGATCACGCTGCAGACGCTCGGAGTCATGCTGGCCGGGGCCGTCCTCGGGAGCCGGCGGGCGGCGCTGGCGGTGGTCGTGCTGCTCGTCCTGGTCGCGGCGGGGCTGCCCCTGCTGGCCGGCGGGCGCGGCGGGCTCGGCGTGTTCACCGCCGCCTCGGCCGGGTTCCTCATCGGGTGGATCCCGGGCGCGGCGGTCACCGGCTATCTCGTGGAGCGGGCGGGGCGCACGCCGAGCTTCGTCGCGCTGCTGGTGGCCTGCCTGGTGGGCGGCATCGGGGTGGTCTACCTGATCGGCGTGCCGGTGCAGGCGCTGGTCACGGGCCTGCCGCTCGTCAACGCGCTGGCGCTCACCACGGCCTTCCTGCCAGGCGACGTGCTCAAGGCGGTGGTGGCCGCGCTGGTGGCCCGGGGCACGCAGCGCGCCTATCCCGACGCGGTCCCGGCCGTGCGCGCCGAACGGTCACGTGGATGCCCGTAGCGCACGACGTCCTGCGGCACGCCGTGGACAGCCCGGAGCGGGTCGCGGTGCGCGGCCCGCCCGGCTCGCTCACCTACGGCGAGCTGGCCGAGAAGGTCCACGGCGGCGCCCGGCACCT
>JABFVJ010000324.1 GCA_013362835.1 Nonomuraea sp.
AGGTCGGCCAGGGCGCGGCGGAGGGCGGGCACCAGCGTGAGGTGGCCGGCCGCGAGGGACGAGACGCCGACGATGTGCACGTCGGCCTCGACCGCCTGCCTGGCCACCTCCTCCGGCGTCTGGAACAGCGGGCCGACGTCGACGTCGAAGCCGAGGTCGGCGAAGGCGGTGGCGATCACCTTCTGGCCCCGGTCGTGGCCGTCCTGGCCCATCTTGGCGACCAGGATGCGCGGGCGGCGCCCCTCCTCGCGCTCGAACTCGGCGCAGGCCCGGCGCACGCGCTCGATGCCCTCGGCGGGGCCGGACTCGTCGCGGTACACGCCAGAGATGGTACGCACCTGCTCGGCGTGCCGGCCGAACACCCGCTCCAGCGCCTCGGAGATCTCGCCGACCGTGGCCTTGGCGCGGGCGGCGTCCACGGACAGTTTGAGCAGGTTGTTCTCCAGGCCGGGTGCGGGGTTCTCGGCGGCCTTGGTGAGCGCGTCGAGCGCGCGCCGCACCTCCTCGCCGTCGCGTTCGGCCCTGAGCCGGGCGAGCTTGTCGAGCTGCCGGCCGCGTACGGCGCTGTTGTCGACCTTGAGCACCTCGATGGGCTCGTCGTCGGTGGCGCGGTACTTGTTGACCCCGATGACCGGCTGCCGGCCCGAGTCGATGCGCGCCTGGGTACGGGCCGCGGCCTCCTCGATGCGCAGCTTGGGCAGACCGGCCTCGATCGCCTTGGCCATGCCCCCGGCGGACTCGACCTCCTGGATGTGGGCCCAGGCGCGTTCGGCGAGGTCGTGGGTGAGGCGTTCGACGTAGTAGGAGCCGCCCCAGGGGTCGATCACCTGCGTGGTGCCGGACTCCTGCTGGAGGAGGAGCTGGGTGTTGCGGGCGATGCGGGCGGAGAAGTCGGTGGGCAGCGCGAGCGCCTCGTCGAGGGCGTTGGTGTGCAGCGACTGGGTGTGGCCCTGGGTGGCGGCCATGGCCTCGACACAGGTGCGGGCGACGTTGTTGAAGACGTCTTGGGCGGTGAGCGACCAGCCGGAGGTCTGGCTGTGCGTACGCAGGCTCAGCGACTTGGGGTTCTTCGCGCCGAAGCCGGAGACCAGCTTGGCCCACAGCAGGCGGGCGGCGCGCAGCTTGGCGACCTCCATGAAGAAGTTCATGCCGATGCACCAGAAGAACGACAGCCGGGGTGCGAACCGGTCGACGTCCATGCCGGCGGCAACCCCGGCCCGCAGGTATTCGACGCCGTCGGCGAGCGTGTAGGCGAGTTCGAGGTCGCAGGTGGCCCCGGCTTCCTGGATGTGATAGCCAGAAATGCTGATCGAGTTGAATTTCGGCATCTTTTCACTGGTAAAAGCGAAAATATCCGAAATAATTCGCATCGAGGGCGACGGGGGATAAATGTACGTGTTGCGGACCATGAACTCCTTGAGGATGTCGTTCTGGATGGTCCCGGCCAGCTCCTCCGGCGCGACGCCCTGCTCCTCGGCCGCGACGATGTACATCGCGAGGACGGGCAGCACGGCGCCGTTCATGGTCATCGACACCGACATCCGGTCGAGCGGGATGCCGTCGAACAACTGCCGCATGTCGTAGATGGAGTCGATCGCGACCCCCGCCATGCCCACGTCGCCGGCCACGCGCGGGTGGTCGGAGTCGTAGCCCCGGTGCGTGGCCAGGTCGAACGCCACCGACAGCCCCTTCTGCCCGGCCGCCAGGTTGCGCCGGTAGAAGGCGTTGGAGTCCTCGGCCGTGGAGAAGCCCGCGTACTGGCGGATCGTCCAGGGCTGGTTGACGTACATGGTGGGGTACGGCCCGCGCAGGTACGGGGCCGCGCCGGGATAGGTGCGCAGGAAGTCGAGCCCGTCGAGGTCGGCGGCGGTGTAGAGCTCCTTGACGCCGATGCCCTCGGGCGTCTCCCACACGTCGCCGGCCGGTGGCACGGGCCCCTCCGCGGCGGCGGCCGGACCGAGCGGGATGCCGGAGAAGTCGGGGATCATCGGGACACCTCCAGGTCCTCGAACGTCTGACGGAGCACGGCGAGCGCGTCGCACCCCGCGTACAGGCAGGCGTCCACGCCTTCGTAGTCTCCCTTCCCCGCCAGCCAGATCCGCCTCGCCCCCGCCTTGCGCAGCGCGACGGCCACGGCCTGGGCGTGCTGGGCGTACAGCTTGTCGGTGGAGCACAGGCAGGCGACGGCGGCGCCGCTGACGGCGAAGGCGGTGGCGATCTGCTCGGGGTCGGCGCCGGGGCCCGCGGTCTCGGTCGCGAGGCCGCCGGCGTGGAAGAGGTTGGCGGCGAACGAGGCGCGCGCGGTGTGGGCGGCGGTGGGGCCGATGGTGGCCAGGAACACCTTGGGGCGCTCCGGCCGCGCGTCGGCGGCGTCCCGCAGCGCCTCGAACTCGCGCGCGTAACGCCTCGCGGGCAGCCCCGGGCCCTTGGGGCGGCGCAGGGGTTTCTCGCCCGGGTCGGGGAACTCGCTGACGCCGGTGATCGGGAAGCGGCGATGGGCGACGTCGTCGTCGCGGCGGGCCCTGGTGGCGGCGATCCGCGCGGAGACCAGATCGGCGGCGGCGTCGATCCCGCCGGCCGCCTCGATCTCCTGGAACCACGCCCAGGCCCGCCCGGCCAGGTCGGCGGTGCGGCGCTCGACGTACCAGGAGCCGCCGGCGGGGTCGATCACGCGGCCGATCCCCGACTCCTCCAGCAGCAGCGACTGCGTGTTGCGGGCGATGCGCCGCGAGAAGGCGTCGGGCAGGCCGAGCGCCGCGTCGAACGGCCGCACGGTGACCGCGTCGGCGCCGCCCACGCCGGCGGAGAAGCAGGCGAGGGTGGTGCGGAGCATGTTCACCCAGGGGTCGCGCTCGGTCATCATCGCCGAGCTGGTGACGGCGTGCTGGCGCTGCCCGCCGTGGCCCGGGGCGCCGCACACCTCGGCGACCCTGGCCCACAGCCGGCGCGCGGCGCGCAGCTTGGCGATCGTGGCGAACTGGTCGGCGGTGGCGGCGTACCGGAAGTCTATCTGCCCTAGCGCTTGCTCAACTGAGAGGCCGGCGCCGGTGAGCGCCCGCAGCTCGGCCACGCCCCGCGCGACCGAGCACCCCAGCTCCTCCGCGTCGCTGCCCCCCGCGTCGTGGTACGGCGTCCCGTCGACCAGCACGGCCCGCAGCCCCGGGAAGGACAGGCAGCGCACGGCGAGCTCGGGCAGCGCCCCGGTCGCCCCCAGGTTCCCGGTCGGCCCCCCGTCGCCGGCCAGCTCGAACAGGACCTCGGCGGCCTCCCGCGTCCGCTCCCCCGCCTCCAGCACGACCGGCGCGAGGTCGAGATAGACGTCCTTCAGCACGGCGGCCAGCTCACCCACCGGGATCGCGCCGTCGCCGACCACGAGCCACAGCGAGGTGACGCCGTTCTCCAGGTCGGCCAGCACCGCCTCCGGGTCGGGCACGGCGTGCCGCTGCCGCACGTCCCACCCGGCCGCCGCCCGCGCGCCACGCACGAACGGCGGCGCCCCCGGCGGACCGGGATCGCCGGGCAGGTCGGAGTCGTCGTAGAGCGGCGCGACCGTCACCCCGTCGTACGTCGGGCTGGACAGCGCCTCCTCGGGCGAGTCCGCCTCGACCCCCGACTTGCGCAGGACCTCGACCGCCAGCCTCCGCCAGTCGTCACGAGTGGTGGAGAGAAACCCCGCTGCCAGTTCCATGCAACGGATAGTAAGCGGTGCCGCGCGACGGCGGTAAACCCGGGGGTTGCCGCTACGCGGACGGCGCCTCCCAGGCCAGCCGCCAGGTGACCGGGCCCACGACCCCGTCGTCGTCCACGCCCTGCTCGCGCTGGAAGCGGCGGCAGACGTCGCGGGACTGGCCGCCGTAGGCGCCGTCGACGTCGATGTCCCAGCCGCGTTTGCGCATCTGCCGCTGCCAGGCGCGGACGTCCTCGCCCTCCATGACGGGCGGGTACGTCAGCAGCCGCCCGGGGAACGGCGGCGCTTCCGGAGGGGACGGCGGGGGCGGAGTGGTGCCGCCCGGCCGGGGCGCGCCGCGCTTGAGCCAGGCGTACAGGGGGTCGCCGGGGCAGTCGGTCGAGTAGCCGTCGCGGTGGCCCTTGATCTCCTTGCCCGCGCCGCCCCGGTCGCGTACGTGCTGGACGGCGTCGAGGATCGCGTGGAGCAGCCCGTCGGGCGGCTGCACGAGCCCGGCGTTGCCGACCAGGCCGAGCACGGCGTAGTGGCCGGCGTTGAGCCCCGGCCCGTTGGCGGCCGGCAAGTGATGCAGCCCACGCCCCTCGAACACCTTCTTGTGCGGACATGCCACGAAGGAGTATCCGATGTCGATCCAGCCGTTCCCGTCCATGTGGTACGCCTGGATCGACCGTACGAGGGACACGCAGCCGTCGTGGTCCGACACGATGCCGGGGTCGACTCTGCCGCCGGTGTAGTGGACCTTCACGCCTTTGGTGGAGTCAAGCTGGGTGTAACTGCCGTGTGGCGCGCGAGCGCCCCAGTCGCGGCGTAACACCAGGTCGATGGCCACGATGCTCTCCGAGGGTCGATATCGGGACGACCGAGCGTAACGCGAGCGG
>JABFVJ010000035.1 GCA_013362835.1 Nonomuraea sp.
GCTGCTGCTCGTGCACTTCCTGCGCGACCAGCTGGGCCTGACCGGCACCCACTGGGGCTGCGACACGTCCAACTGCGGCGTGTGCACGGTCCAGCTGGACGGCGTGCCGGTCAAGTCGTGCACGGTGCTGGCCGTCATGGCCGACGGGCACGAGGTGACCACGGTGGAGGGCCTGGAGCGCGACGGCGAGCTGGACGCGGTGCAGAAGGGCTTCGCCGAGTGCCACGGGCTGCAGTGCGGCTTCTGCACGCCCGGCATGCTGCTGACCGCCCGCGCGCTGCTCGACCGCGTCCCCGACCCCGACGAGGGCCAGATCCGCGAGGCCATCTCGGGACAACTGTGCCGCTGCACGGGATACGAGAACATCGTCCGTTCCATCCGGTGGGCCGCCGAATCGGAGGCGAAGGCATGAGTTACGGACCGATGCGCCGCAAGGAGGACGCCCGATTCCTCCGGGGCCGCGGCACCTACACCGACGACGTACGCCTGCCCGGCATGCTGTACGGCGCCGTCCTGCGCAGCCCGCACGCCCACGCGCGGATCGTCTCCGTCGACACCAGCGCCGCCGAGGCCCACCCCAAGGTCAGGGCCGTCATCACCGGCGAGACGCTGGCCGGGCTCGGCCTGGCCTGGATGCCCACCCTGTCGCAGGACACGCAGGCCGTGCTGGCCACCGACAAGGTGCGCTTCCAGGGCCAGGAGGTCGCGTTCGTGGTCGCCGAGGACGCCTACTCGGCCCGCGACGCGCTGGAGCTGATCGACGTCGAGTACGAGCCCCTTGACGCGGTCGTGGACGCCAGGAAGGCGCTCGACGAGGGCGCCCCGGTCATCAGGGACGACCTCGAAGGGCGTACGGGGAACCACATCTTCGACTGGGAGGCCGGCGACAGGGCCCGCACCGACGCGATCTTCGAGGCGGCGGAGGTGACGGTCGCGCAGGACATGCTGTACCCGCGCGTGCACCCGGCGCCGCTGGAGACCTGCGGCGCGCTCGCCGACTTCGACAAGGTCACCGGCAAGCTCACCGTCTGGTGCCCGACGCAGGCGCCGCACGCCCACCGCACCCTGTACGCGATGGTCGCCGGGCTGCCGGAGCACAAGATCCGGGTGATCTCGCCGGACATCGGCGGCGGCTTCGGCGGAAAAGTCGGGATTTATCCTGGATATGTCTGTGCGATCGTCGGCTCGATCGTCACCGGCAGGCCGGTCAAGTGGATGGAGGACCGCTCCGAGAACCTCATGAGCACCGCCTTCGCCCGCGACTACCACATGCGCGGCGAGGTGGCCGCGACCCGCGACGGGAGGATCCAGGCGATCCGCGTCAAGGTGCTGGCCGACCACGGCGCGTTCAACGGCACCGCGCAGCCGACCAAGTTCCCCGCCGGGTTCTTCCACGTCTTCTCCGGCTCGTACGACATCGAGGCCGCCCACTGCGAGGTCACCGGCGTCTACACCAACAAGGCGCCCGGCGGCGTCGCCTACGCCTGCTCCTTCCGCGTCACCGAGGCCGTCTACCTGGTCGAGCGCATGGTGGACGTACTGGCCGCCGAGCTCGGCCTCGACCCGGCCGACGTGCGCATGCGCAACCTGCTGCGGCCCGAGCAGTTCCCCTACACCTCCCCCACCGGCTGGGAGTACGACTCCGGCGACTACCCCAAGGCGCTGCGCCTGGCCATGGACATGATCGGCTACGACAAGCTCCGCGCCGAGCAGGCCGACAAGCGGGCCAGGGGTGAGCTGATGGGCATCGGCGTCAGCTTCTTCACCGAGGCCGTCGGCGCCGGCCCGCGCAAGCACATGGACATCCTGGGCCTCGGCATGGCCGACGGCGCCGAGCTGCGGGTGCACCCGACGGGCAAGGCGGTGCTGCGGGTGTCGTGCCAGTCGCAGGGGCAGGGGCACGAGACCACGTTCGCGCAGATCGTGGGGCAGGAGCTGGGCATCCCGGCCGACGACGTGGAGGTCGTGCACGGCGACACCGACCAGACGCCGTTCGGCCTCGGCACGTACGGGTCGCGCTCCACGCCCGTCTCCGGGGCCGCGGCGGTGATCGTGGCGCGCAAGGTGCGCGAGCGGGCCAGGATCGTGGCGGCGGCCATGCTGGAGGCCGCCCCCGGCGACCTGGAGTGGGCCGAGGGCAGATGGTCGGTCGTGGGCGACCCGTCGAGCGGCAGGTCGCTGGCCGAGATCGCGCTGGCCGCGCACTCCAACCTGGAGCTGCCCGAGGGCGTCGAGGGCCACCTGGACGCCGTCACGGTCTACAACCCGCCCAACCTGACCTACCCCTTCGGCGCCTACATCTGCGTCGTGGACGTCGATCCCGGCACCGGCCAGGTCAAGGTGCGCAGGTTCGTGGCCGTGGACGACTGCGGGGTGCGGATCAACCCGATGATCGTCGAGGGCCAGATCCACGGCGGGCTCGCCGACGGGGTCGGGATGGCGCTCATGCAGGTGATGGCGTTCGACGAGGACGGCAACCACCTGGGCGCGTCGTTCATGGACTACCTGCTGCCCACCTCGATGGAGTGCCCGTCGTGGGAGCTGGGCGAGACCGTGACGCCGTCGCCGCACCACCCGATCGGGGCCAAGGGCGTGGGCGAGTCGGCCACCGTCGGGTCGCCCGCCGCCGTGGTCAACGCCGTCGTGGACGCGCTCGGCCCGTACGGGGTGCGGCACGCGGACATGCCGCTGACCCCGGCGAACGTGTGGCGCGTGGTCAACGGCGACCCCTTCCGCACCGACCTCGCGATCTCATGAGCGAGTTCATCGGCATGCCGGCGCGCCGCCCGCGCGGCGGGGCGCCGGACCTCGACACGCGGGCGGCCGGCCTGCGGTCGGGGCGGGAGCCGTACGTGCTGGCCACCGTCGTACGGGCGCAGCGGCCCACCAGCGCCAAGCCGGGCGACCGGGCCCTGGTGCTGCCGGACGGCACGATCGAGGGGTTCGTCGGCGGGGTGTGCGCGACCGACACCGTACGGGCCCAGGGCCTGCGCCTGCTGCGTACCGGCCGGGCCACGCTGCTGCGGATCACGCCCGAGGCGGGCGCGCCGCACGAGGAGGAGGGGCTGGTCGCGGTGGGGCAGCCGTGCCTGTCGGGCGGCACGCTGGAGATCTTCCTGGAGGCCGTGCTGCCGCCGGTGCTGGTCTGCGTCTTCGGTGACGGGCCGATCGCGCGGGCCTTCGCGGCGGTCGGGGCGGCGCTCGGCTACCAGGTCGAGACCGGCGGCGCGGAGGTGGCCGGCGACGCCTCGGCCGTACTGGTGGCCTCGCACGGGGTCGGCGAGGTGCCGGTCCTGCGGGCCGCGCTGGCCAAGGGCGTCCCGTACGTCGGGCTGATCGCCAGCCGCAGGCGCGGCGCGGCGGTGCTCGCCGAGCTGGACGGGGGCGAGCGCGTACACGTGCCGGCGGGGCTGGACATACACGCCAGAACCCCCGGTGAAGTGGCCGTTTCCGTCTACGCGGAGATCATCGCCCTTCGCTGAGCCGGTATTCGGACGCGCGGGAGCGGGGTAGGGCAAGAAACGTCAAGCCGCAGCTCCGGGAAGCCCCCTCCGCTCCTCGGTGAGCGAAAGGGACGGTCATGCCGCTGAGAACGGCCGGTCAAGAACACCTCGTGCGTCCTGCCACGCCGCCGGGGAGCCTGGAGCGGGGCATCGACATCCTCCTCGCGCTCAGCGCGGCTCCCCGCCCGGTCAGCCTGGCCCAGCTCTGCCGGAGCACGGGCCTGCCCAAGTCGACCGCCCACCGCATCCTCGGCGTGCTCTGCTCGCGCGAGCTGGCCAGGCGCGTGGGCAACGGCTACCTGCCCGGCCGGCAGCTGGAGACGATGGCCGGCAACGCCCGCGGCCGCATCCCCGGCACCCGCCGCAGGGTGCTGCCCTACCTGCTCCACCTGCACGAGACCACCCGCCAGACGGTCAACCTGGTCGTCCCGAGCGGCCTGGAGGCCCGCTACGTCGAGCGCCTGTACGGCCACGACCGCGTCCCCTCCCGCTCCGACGGCGCCGACGTCGCGCCGCTGCACTGCACCGCGACCGGCAAGGCGCTGCTGGCCTTCGACCCGAGGCTGCGCGAGGAGCTGCTGACGCGCGGCGCGTTCGAACGGCTGACCCGCCGCACGATCACCGACCTCGCCACCCTGGAACGCGAGCTGGCCCAGGTGCGCCGCCACGGGGTGGCCTACGCGCAGGAGGAGTACACCGAGGGCGTGTCGTGCGTGGCCGCGCCGGTGTTCGGCCCCGGCGGGCGCGTCTGCATGTCGGTGGGCGTGGCGGCGCGGGCCACGTCGGCGCCGCTCGCCAAGCTGGGCGTCACCGTGCGCGGCGCGGCGCAGGCGATCTCGGCCGCGATCCTGGGGGGCTGAATGTACCGGTTCGTGGAACGCTCCACGAGGTCCGGGGCGGAAACGTTCCGTCCAGCGAAACCCCTGGTTGCGCGCCCGGCTCCGGCGCGATCACATGAGGCCATGCACGTCCTTCCAGCCATCGAGGAGGCGCCCGCGGCCCGGCGCGGTCAG
>JABFVJ010000473.1 GCA_013362835.1 Nonomuraea sp.
CAGCGCGGCGAGCGCGCCCGCGGTGGCCGCGAAGGGCGCCGCGGCGCCGTCGGCCGGGTCCTGCATGGTGATCGCCAGCGCCTCGGGCAGCGCGTAGACCGCGCCGTGCGCGCTGCGCAGCCGGTACGGGTGATGGCTCATCTCGACCGACCCGACGAGCACCGGCGCGATCTGGCGCAGCTCCTCGGCCGTCGCGCCGCCGGCCAGCACGCGCACGTTCCACAGCCCGGCCTCGCGGAAGGCGTCGAGCTCCTGCATGCGCCGCTCGGCGCGTTCGGCGTCGAACCGGGAGCGCTCGGAGGCGTCGCCGTACTGCCGCAGCACGTTGAGCTGCGTACGCAGATGAGCCACCTCGGCGTCGAGCAGGTCGGTCGGCTCGGCCACGACGAGCCAGGCGAACGGCCGCGACATGAGCGTGACCAGCGTCGACTCGAACAACGTCGGCCGCTTCAGCTCGTCGGGATCGAACCCGGCGAACTCGCGCCCCCTGCCGCCCAGCGGCGGCGCCTGCCGCCCCGGGCACGGCGTCCACACCAGGTCGGCCAGGTCGGCCAGGTACTCCTCGTCGAGCTGGATCCCCCGCGCGCCCCCCGGGAACAGCAGCGGCTGCGGCCCCGACGGGCTCTCCGGCACGTCGGTGGCCCTGCGCGGCTGGCGCGGCGGCGAGAGCGGCCCGGCGTTGGTGATCAGTTCGAGCGGCGCGCCGGAACCTCGCGACAACCACCCGATGACGAACGGGCGGTCACGCTGCGCCGCCGACAGCACGGCGGGCAGCACGGTGACGAAATCCCATTCCGCCGACGAGCTTCGCGAGGGTGCTGCGATCGACTGGATTCGATACCAGGGCCCGCTCAGCGAGACACTCGGCTGCATTTCATTCCCCCACAGACGGTTCTTAGTAAAATCCCGCCGATCGCCAGCTCTTCACCAGGCCCTTGACCATGTCATTGCCTGCCCTTTCGCCAGTCAAGGCGTGGCGGTGGTGGCCCGAGGTTGGGTGGCGGCTCCCCGTCGTCGCCGCCGGTGTCCAGCGAGAGCACGGCCTCGCGTACCTCCTCCAGCTCGCCCAGGGTGGTCTTGGGGAAGGTGAGGATGGCGGGGTTGGCGTCGGCCAGGCGTACGCGCCTGCCCTGGGCCGTGGCGTCGGTGACGATGACGGACGTCGTGGGCAGCTGCTGGAGCTGGTGCGGCTCGACGAGGAACTCGCGCGAGCGTTGCAGCACCCGCTCGGTCTCGGAGATCTTGTCGGCGGTCCTGCCCCACTCGGTGGACTCGGTGATGTCCCCGGCCAGGTCGGCGTGGCTGTCGTCGCGTTCCTCCCTGGCGTCGTCCACCTGGGAGATGGTGGAGGTGTAGCCGCCGTCGAGGCCCGGCAGCGTCTCGCTGATCGTCTCGGTGAGCTGGGCGAGCTCCAGGCGGTGCTCGGTGCCGACGTGCTCGCTCGCGACCCTGGCGTCCTCGGCGTTGCCGAGGCGCATGAACGCCACGGCCGCGTGGCCCCGGCCGAGCCGTTCCTTCACGGTGGGGGTCAACGACCGATAAGTCAGGACAAGGCCGGTACGGGAGGTCTCGCAGGCGTCCATGAGCCGGTCGAGCACGTCGCCGCGCAGCTTGTCGGCCCCCGCGACGATGATCGTGTGATACCAGGGCCGGTCGGAGGCGGGCGACTGGCGCAGGATGTGGGTGAGCGCGGTGGCCACGTACGTGCCGAGCACCCGGTTGCCGAACACGCCCGCCTGGCGGTCCATGCTCACCACGCGCAGCCTGGCGGGCGGCAGGCGTACGGCCTGGGTGCCGAGGGTCTCCAGCTTGCGCAGCTGCGACTCCAGGGCCCACGCCCGCTCGATCACCACCCGGTCGCTCACGCCGCGTCCGAACAGCGTGCCGATGCGTTCGAGCTGGGTCGCGGTGATCAGCCCGAAGCGCAGGTCGTCACGGGGGTCGCCGACCTGGGCGAGGGCCCGCAGGGCGGCGGTGACCTGGCTGATCGTGGCGTTCTCGCCGAGCACTTCGAGCACCCGCTCCAGGATCGCGTTGTCGAAGCTGAGGTCGCGCGTGGTGCGGTGCTCCTCGCTCACGCTCACCACGTGGGCCAGCACGTCGGCGAACGCCTCGGGCTTGAGCGTGGCGCCGAGGTCGAGCTTCGGCAGGTCGACGGGCAGCACCCAGACCAGCGGGTCGTCGCCGCCCTTCCTGGCCAGCTCGATCAGGTCCTTGGCGATCGCGCCCTCCGACAGGTCCAGCACGGTCAGGTGGCCGCCGCTGTAGAGCCGGGTGGCGCCGAGCAGCGTGACCAGCGCGGACCAGCCGGGTAACGTGCCGCCGGCGACGTCGATGCGGTCGATCTCGTCGGGGACGGCGACGGCGTACCAGGTGAGCTGGCGTTCGTGGCGCTCCTTGGACTCCTGCCACTCCCGGTAGCGCTGGGCGTGCTCCTCCTGCGCGCGGAACAGCTCCTTGTCACGTTCCTGACGTTGCCGGTCGGTTCTGGCCTGCTGTTCCAGCACCCGGTAGCGGACGGCCCGGTCGCCCTGGAGCAGCGCGTACGCGCAGATGCCCGCCACGCCTCCGGCCGCGACCAGCCCGAGCAGCGCGAACGACCACCCGAGATAGCCGGTGAGCGCGGCCACGAGGATCAGCGCGGACACGGCCAGGCTGACGGCGCGGATGATCCGTACGGGGCGGTTGAGCATGTCCTCCTGCAGCCGCTCGCGGCGCAGCAGGTCGGCCTCGGCGGGATCGGGCGCGGCGGCGGTCTCCGGGACGGGCGAGGGGCGCTTGGGCGGCGGTCCCGGGTCGGGATGCAGCAGGATGTACTGCCAGCCCAGGTAGATGCGGTCCGCCTGGAGCTGTGCATGCTCGGGATGCACGTCCGCCACGTGACCCTCCGGCCGCGGTATGTCGTTAGTTGGAGGGGCCAGCCCTTTTCCGCTCCGTGACAGCGTATGAGCTTCTACCCCCGCAGTGGCAGGGTTCGCAGCAATTCGCCCTACCAGAAGGGAGCATTGCGGCAGATGGGGCAACCGTGACCTATTACCATCCTTACCCATGACGGAACCCTCCGGCGACAGCAGCAAGCCCAGACGCCCGGTAGCGGTCCCCATCGTGGCCCTGCTGGCGATCACGGCCCTCGGGATCACCGCCTTGCTGGGCGGCCTGAACGAACGCCCGGACCCCGCGCCCCCGCAGCTGAAGCTGGGACAGGTGCTGGATCAGGGACAGTTCGACACCGTGTTCGTCGAGTCGAAGGTCACCTTCCAGCCGGCGGAGAACGAGTTCGCCAAGGACAAGCGGTTCGTCGACGTGGTGTTCAAGGTGACCAACAAGACCGACAGGACGGTCAGCGTGGGCGGCCTGCCGAGCGTCAAGGACAAGAGCAAGGGCTTCAGCTTCGGCAGCACGTTGCTGAAGGTGACCCCGGAGATCAAGTCCCAGTACGGCCCCGAGCTCTTCGTCCTCTCCAAGGGCGTGCAGTCCTCGCAGCTGCAGCCCGGCATCCAGGCCACGGTGATCGCCCGGTACGAGCTGGAGGGCGCCGCCCAGCCGCCGAAGCAGCTGAGCTACGACGTCGGGGCGTTCGAGCTGCTGACGAACCCGCTCGACGACGGATCCAACTGGTTTCTCAAGAGCGAGCAGGGCGCGCTCGACGACACGTCGGAGGAAGAAGTGGTCGCCAAGATCACCCTGCCGGTCAAGGCACAGGAGGCGTGATGACGGCGACCGAGCAGCGGACCGCGGCGCCCCGGCGTACGCGGGGGCGGGCCGCGCGCCGCGGCGGACGCGGCTCCGTGGTGCTCCACACCCTGGTGGGCCTGGTGCTGGCCGCGGGAGCCGTGGGCATCCAGTCCCTGGAGCTGTCCGGGGACGACATGGGACAGCCGCTCACCTACGTCGGCGCGAAGGGCGAGGACGTCGACGCGGGGCGGTTCAGCGTACGCGTGCAGAACGTCTCCTCGGTCAAGGCCGTCAGGGTCTCCGACAAGAACATCCCCGCCGAGCAGTTCTTCCTGGTGCTCGAAGTGGCGGCCACGGTGCCGAAGGAGCCGGTGCACCTGGGCGCGCCCACGCTGCTCACCACGGACGGCAAGAGCTTCGTCGCGAGTGACAAGGTCGACCGCATGAAGACGCTCGCCTATCCGTGGATCCAACCGGGATGGTGGACGACGGGCAAGTTCGTGTTCGAGGTGCCCGCCTCGGCGCTGCCGGGCGCGCGGGCCGTGTTCGGACTGCCGGTCGCCGGCCTCTACAGCGAGCCACTGCCGCCCGAGGCGCAGGTGGATCTCGGCATCGACGACAAAACCGCCAAGCAGCTCAGCTCCGCGCCCGCGGAGGTCCTGAACCTGGACGAGAAGAAGTAAGGCCATGAGCAACGACCCGAACCGCGACTGGTTCGCCCCGCCTCCCGGCCAGCCGTCCGAGCCAGAACAGCCGCCCCCACCGGGCAACGGCCCGCGACCGGGCCGCGCGCCCCAGCCCGCCCAGCCCCCGCGGCCCCCGCAGCCCCCGTATCC
>JABFVJ010000491.1 GCA_013362835.1 Nonomuraea sp.
CGGGCGGTGAGCATGAGGACGGGGATGTGGTTGCCCTGCGCCCGCAGCCTCCGGCAGGCGGTGAGCCCGTCGAGCCGCGGCATCATCACGTCGAGCAGCACCGCGTCGTACGGCTCCCCGGCCAGCTCCTCCAGCGCCGCCTGGCCGTCGTTGGCGGTGCCGACCCGGTAGCCCTCGAACTCCAGGCTCGACTGCAGCGCCTCGCGCAACGCGGGCTCGTCGTCCACCACCAGCAACCGTGCGGGCTCACTCATGCATCACAAGATATGAGTCCACCATGAGAACACGATGAACGTGTTCACCGGTGTTTCGTGAGGATCACCACGCCACCGGAAGCTCCTTGAGGCCGAAGATCACGCCCTCGTACTTGGCGGGCAGGTCCTCGTCGGCGACCGTGACGCGCAGGCCGGGGAGGCGTTCGAAGAGCGTGCGCAGGGCGATCTCCAGCTCGGCCCTGGCCAGGTTCTGGCCGAGGCACTGGTGCACGCCGTAGCCGAAGGCCACGTGGTGGCGGGCGCCTCGCGCGACGTCGAACTCGTCGGGCCGCTCGAAGGCGCGTTCGTCCCGGTTGGCGGAGGCGCCGAGGACGAAGATGCCCTCGCCCTTCCTGACGAGCTGCCCGCCGATCTCCTGGTCCTCGGTCGAGACCCGGTCGAAGGCCACCCAGTCGACGACCGAGTGGTAGCGCAGGAGCTCGTCCACGGCCATCGGCCAGCCGCCGGGGTCGGCGCGCAGCGCGGCGAGCTGGGCGGGGTGGCGCAGCAGCGTGAGCACGCCGAGCGGGATCATGTTGGCCGTGGTCTCGTGGCCGGCGACGAGCAGCAGGAAGATCACGCCGACGAGCTCCTGGTGGGTGAGCCGGCCGCCCATGATCAGGCGTCCGAGCAGGTCATCCTCGGGGGCCCGTTCCGCGGCGGTGACCAGGTCGTCGAGGAAGGCGCGGATCTCCGTCATCGCAGTGTAGGCCGCCGCCGGGTCCTCGGAGGCCGAGACGATCAGGCGGGTGCGCGACTGGAAGTACTCGTGCTCCTCGTACGGGACCCCGAGCAGCCGGCAGATCACCAGGGACGGCAGCGCGAGCCCGAACGCCTCGACCAGCTCGGCCTCCTCGCCCTTGGCCACCATGTCGTCGATGAGCTCGTCGACCAGCCGCTGGATGGAGGGCCGCAGCTCCTTGATCCGCCTGACGGTGAACTCGGGGATGAGCAGCTTGCGGAAGCGGGTGTGCTCGGGCGGGTCGAGGTCGATGAAGTGGCCGGCCGCCGACTCCGCGAGCGTCTCCGACCGCTCCCGCGAGGGCGGCTCGGGGGTGAGGAGCGTGTTGGGGTGGCCGGGGGTGGCGGGGTTGGTGCTGATGCCCTCGCCCGACAGCACCCGCCTGGCCTCGGCGTGCCGGGTGACGAGCCACACCTCGCCGCCGGGGAGGTCGGCCCGGACGAGGGGCGCCTGCTCGCGCATGCGCTCGTACTCGGCGGGCGGGGAGTACGGGCAGGTGCGCTGGACAGGGAAGTTCTGGGCCATAGTCTGCTCCCTACAAGCCGGAACGCATTGCTGACTTACGTGAAAGTAAGCAATGCGGAGCCGGTCGTCAAGTGATGGGAGCACGATGGCTGGGCGGCGGACGGACACTCGTGAGCGGATCCAGCGGGTGGCGCTGGAGTTGTTCGCCGAGCGCGGATACGACAAGACGACCCTCCAGGAGGTCGCCGAACGGCTGGAGATCACCCGGCCCGCGCTGTACTACCACTTCCGTACGAAGGAGGAGATCCTCGGGAGCGTCGTCGAGCAGTTGGTGCAGTCGATCGACGAGCTGGTGACGTGGGCCCGCGCCCAGCCCCCGACGACGGAGGCCAGGAAGGAGATCCTGCTGCGGATCTCAGGGCTCCTTGAGGACAAGTGGCGGCCGCTGTTCAGGTTCGCGCAGGTGAACCAGGGGGCGATGCAGGACGTGCCCGCCGGGTCGCGGATGCAGGCGGGCGTGATGGCCATGCTCTCGGTGCTCAGTACGCCGGAGGACGACCCCGTTCAGCAGTTCGAGGCCAGATTGGCGGTGTTCGCGGTGATTCTGGGCAGCATTCCCTTCCTTTTCGACATGGAGCTGCCGGACAAGGACCGGGCCGCCGTCGCGCTGGAAGTGGCGACCAAGCTGATCTCCTCCTGAATTCACTCCCCGATCAGGGCCATGGCCGCGTTGTGGCCGCCGATCCCGCTCACTCCGCCGCCTCTGCGCGCCGCCGCGCCGCACAGCAGAAGGCGTTCGTGTCCGGTCTCGACACCCCAGCCCTTCTCCTCGGCGTACGGCCAGCTCAGGTCGGTGTGGAAGATGTGGCCGCCCGGCAGGCCCGCGTCCTTCTCCAGGTCGACGGGGGTTTTGGCCTCGACGCAGGGGGTGCCGTCGGGGGCCCGGAGCAGGCAGTCCTTGATGGGCTCGGCGAGCACGGCGTTGATGGAGGCGAAAGTGGCCGCAAGCGCATCTTGCCGCGCTTTTTCGGGATTTTTCCGGAAAAGTCGTGCGGGCATGTGCAGGCCGAACAACGTCATCGTCTCGGCCTTTCCCCTGAGGCCGGGGCCGAGAATGGAGGGGTCGGTCAGGGAATGGCAGTAGACCTCCGCCGGGGGCAATTCCGGAATTTCCCCCCGGGCCGCCTGTTCGTACGCCTTCGCGAGCTGGTCGCGTCCCTCGTTGATGTGGAACGTCCCGCTGAAGGCCGCCCGCGGGTCCACCGACGGGTCCTTCAGCCTGGGCAGCCTGGCGAGCACCATGTTGACCTTCAGCTGCGCGCCCTCGGGCACGGTCGCGGGCCTGCCCAGCACCCGGTCCAGCACCGCGGGCGGCAGGTTGACCAGCACGTGGCGGCCGGTCACCGTGTGCTCGCCGTCCTCGGCCGCGTACGTCACCTCACCCGACGGCGCGATCCCGACGATCTCGGCGCCCGTCCTGATCTCGGCCCCCGCCCGCCTGGCCGCCGCCTCCAGCGCGCCGGACACCGCGCCCATGCCGCCCACCGGGACGTTCCACTCGCCGGTGCCGTCGCCGATCACGTGGTACAGGAAGCAGCGGTTGGCGAGCAGGTCGGCGTCCGGGTCGGCGAACGTGCCGATCAGCGCGTCGGTGAGCACGACCCCGCGTACGGTGTCGTCGCCGAAGCGTTCGTCCACGGTCTGGCCGATCGGCTGCTGGAACAGGTCGCGCCAGGCTTCCCTGCCGACCAGCCGTTCGATCTCGGCGGGCGTGCGCAGGGGTTCGAGCAGGGTGGGGGCGAGGGTCCTGGCCACGCGGGCGGTCAGGCCGTAGAAGTCGCGCCAGGCCCGATGGTCGCGCTCGCCGCCGGTGACCGCGCGGAACGAGGCCGCGGTCGCGGAGTCGTCCTCGTTGTCGACGAGCAGGCCGGTGCCGCCCTTGGGGGTGTAGGAGGCGTAGCGGCGGCGGCGCAGGTCGAGGTCGAGCCCCAGATCCCGGACGATCTTCGCGGGCAGCAGGCTGACCAGGTAGGAGTAGCGGGACAGGCGCACGTCGACCCCGGGGAAGGCCCGCGTGGAGATCGCCAGCCCGCCCACGTGGTCCTGCCGCTCCAGCACGAGCACCCGCCGCCCCGACCGCGCGAGGTAGGCCGCGGCCACCAGCCCGTTGTGCCCGCCACCTGCCACGACGACGTCATACGAACCCATTCCCGCACCTTACGGCCCACACCGGGCCACCGTCACCCCACCAGCGCCTGCGTCCCGAGTACGCCGATCAGGTCGAGGCGTTCGGCGTCGGGCGTGCCCGGCTCGGCCGTGAAGATCAGGAGGCGCAGGTCGCCGTTCGCCACGTTGAGGATGTCGCAGTCCAGCGTCAGCGGCCCGGCCTGCGGGTGCTCGATCACCTTGCGGGTGGCCTCGTGGCGGCCGACGACGCCGGCGTCCCAGAGCTCGGCGAACCGTTCGCTGCTCGCCCGCAGCTGACCGATCAGGCGCCGGAGCTGCCGGTCTGCGGGGTAGCGGCCGGCGGTCGCGCGCAGGTCGGCGACGACCGCGATCTCGTACCCCCGCCGTTCCTCGGGCGTCGGCCGCACCCGGCTGCCCTGGCCGGTGAAGTGGCGCCACACGCCGTTGCGGTCGTTGCCGTGCCAGCCGGTCGGGTCGCCCAGCAGCGCCGCGTAGAGGGGGTTGGCGAGGAGCAGCGTCCAGGCCGCGTCGTAGACGGCGACCGGGGTGCCGGACAGCCGGTCCAGCATCCGCTGGACGCTCGGGGTGATGAACGCCGGCACGGTCTCGGGCCCCGGCGGCTCCAGCCCGGCCATCCGGAACAGGTATCCCCGCTCCTCGGCCGAGAGCCGCAGCGCCCGCGCCAGCGCCTCGACGACCTGCGGAGACGGGTTGGCGGCCCGGCTCTGCTCCAGGCGGATGACGTAGTCGACGGAGATCCCGGCCAGCAGCGCCAGCTCCTCCCTGCGTAACCCGGCCGCGCGCCGCCGCCCGCCCGAGGGCAGCCCGGCCGCCGCCGGTTCGACCCGGTCGCGCCA
>JABFVJ010000147.1 GCA_013362835.1 Nonomuraea sp.
CCGTCCCGGCAGAGGCACAGCACGACCTCGGCGACTTTCCAGCTCACTTGCATGATCGAGCGTAGAAGACCCGCACATCATCGCACAGGCGACACCGTTTTGATCAAGCTCTGACACGGCCCTTTCCTTGTTCTGATCGCCCACCTTGAACAGCATCTCCCCGTCGCCGCCACGCGCCGCTTCACGCCGGACGTGACCTCCGGGTGTCCGTCCCCATGGACGAACACCCGTGCCCTTAATTTGAGTGACTCAACGCCCGGCGGCGGCGTACGAGGAAGATGCTGCTCAGGCCGGCGAGCACGGCGAGGCCGGCCATGGCGACGGAGGCCATGAGGGAGGCCGAGACGGTTCCGTGGCCCTGGCTCAGCGAGATGAACAGCGTGCCCACGGTGGAGACGCCGATGACCTGGCCGAGCTGCATCACGGTGAGCAGCGCGCCGCTCGCGTCGGCCGCGTACGCGGCGTCGACCTGCTCGGTCGCCATGTTGGTCACCGCCACCTGCACCCCGAGCCCGGCGCCGACGAGCGCGCTCATGACCGCGTACAGGACGCCGCCGTCGGCGGCCAGGCCGAGGCCGAGGTAGGCGGGCGCGGCCACCACGTAGCCGAACGGCACGAGCGGGCGCTGCAGCCCGGCGGGCAGGCGCGGCCACATCAGCCCGACCAGGCCGAAGGCGAGCGCGCAGGGGACCATCATCATGCCCGAGGCGAACGGGGTCAGGTGCAGCTCGCCCTGGAGATGCAGGGCCGAGGTGAACAGGAACGCGCCCCAGGTCGCCGGGCCGAACAGCAGGATCGCGAGGCCGGGCCGCATGCCGGGCGCGCGCAGCATGCGTACGTCCACCAGCGGACGCCCGCCGCGTCCCGTCACCCACCGCTCGACGCGTACGAACACCGCGAACGTCACGACGCTGAGCCCCATCGAGATCCAGCCCCACACCGGCCAGCCCAGCTCGCGCCCGAGCACCAGGGGCACCACGAACAGCAGGACCGCGGCCGACAGGCTCACCAGGCCCAGCGGGTCGAGGCCAGCCCTGCCGCCGCCCTCGTCGGCGGGCAGCGCGCGGAACCCGACCGCGAGCAGCAACACGCCGACGGGCACGAGCACGAGGAAGACGACCCGCCAGCCCGCGCCGAACCCCAGCAGGATGCCGCCGAACGCCTGGCCGACCACGATGCCGCCGCTGATCACCAAGGACCACAGTCCGATCGCGCGGCCCCGCGCGGCGCCCTGGTAGTTGCGCTGGATCAGCGTCAGCACCTGCGGCATCATCAACGCCGCGCCCGCGCCCTGGGCGAGCCGGAATCCGACCAGCCAGCCCGTGGAGGACGCGAGGCCCGCGCCGAGCGTGGTGAGGGTGAACAGAGCGAGCCCGCCGAGGAAGGCGTTGCGGTAACCGAAGAGGTCGCCGAGCCGGGCGCCGGTGATCAACAGGACGGCATAGACAATGGTGTAACCGGCGACGATCATCTGCAGCCCCGCGCCGGAGGAGTGCAGGTCCGACTCGATGGTCGGGGTGGCCACGTTGACGATGTTGACGTTGAGGATGGCCAGGAACTGCCCGACGAGGATCACTGCGAGGAGCAGACCGCTGGCCTTGGTCCTGTCCGGGGTGGTGTCCAGGGCAGGGGAGGAGACAGTGGCGGATTCGGTCATGTGTCTCATTATTCGCGGAATCCGATACCAGTAACGAGTGCCCATTTATACTGGTATTGCTGGCACCTGGATAACTGTCGTGGGATGCCCCCATAGTGAGGTGTGACCGTGACTGAGGTTAGACGTACGGACCTGGCGGCCTTCCTCCGGACCCGCCGGGAACGCATCACGCCCGAGATGGTGGACCTGGCGCCGGGCCCGCGCAGACGGACCCCCGGCCTACGCCGCGAGGAGGTCGCCCAGCTCGCGGGGGTGGGCGTCACCTGGTATACGTGGCTGGAGCAGGGCCGGCCGATCAACGTCAGCGGTCAGGTGCTCGACGCCGTCGCGCGTACGCTCATGCTCGACCAGGCCGAGCGGCAGCACCTCTACCGGCTCACCGGCCAGGCCGAGGCCCCCGCCACCGTCGACACCAGCCACCTGCCGCCCGAGATGCAGGGCATCCTCGACCAGCTCGGCGACATGCCCGCGTCCATCACCAGCAGCCGCTCCGACGTCCTGGCCTGGAACGCCTCCTACGCGGCGCTGTTCCCGCACGTGGTCACCGCCCCGGACGGGGAGCGGAACGCGCTCTGGCAGACCTTCGTCAACGCCGAGGCGTGCGCCCGCCTGGTCAACCGCGAGTCCGAGCTGCCGCGGGCGGTCGCCGTCTTCAGAGGCGCCTACAGCAGGCACGCCGACGACCCCTGCTGGCACGAGTTCGTACGGCGGCTGTGCGCGGAGAGCGCCGAGTTCGCCCGCATGTGGGCCAGGCAGGACGTGGCCGAGCCAGGCCCACGCGTGAAGGTCTTCGAGCACGAGGTCGCCGGCCTCCTCCGCTTCACCACGACCAGCCTGAACGTCTCCTCCGCCCCCGAGATGCGGATGGTCGTCTACACCGCCACGGACGACGCCACGAGGTCCGCTTTGGCCTGGTTGGTGGAAAAGGGTGATACCAAGTCCTAATCAGTCGCCCATAGAATGCTCGATCCGTAAATGTCTGGATCGAGCGGAAATGGCGGCAGATGAGATTCCCCCGTGCCCTCCCCGTGTTGGCCGTGGCCGCTTCCCTCGCGGCCTGCTCGGCGCAGACGCCCGACAAGGAGCCCCTGAGCAAGCAGGTCGACCAGCAGGCGGCGGACTCCCCGAGCGCCAAGCCCAAGCCCCAGCGGCGGCCTTTCACGATCTCCTTCGGCGGGGACGTGCACTTCGAGGGCATCCTGCGTAACCGGCTCGCCAACCCCCGCACCGCGCTCGGGCCGATCGCGAGCGTGCTGCGCAAGGCCGACCTGACCATGGTCAACCTGGAGACCGCGATCACGACCGGCGGCACCCCGGCGCCCGGCAAGCAGTTCACCTTCCGGGCGCCCGCGACCGCGTTCACGGCGCTCAAGGCGGCCGGGGTCGACGTCGTGTCCATGGCCAACAACCACGGCATGGACTACATGGAGACCGGTCTCGCAGACTCGCTGGCGGCGATCAAGCGCAGCCGGTTCCCCGTGGTGGGGATCGGGAAGGACGCGGCGGAGGCGTACAAGCCGTTCCGCAGGACGGTGAACGGGAACCGGGTGTCGATCATCGGCGCGACGCAGGTGCTCGACGCCGAGTTCATCCAGTCGTGGACGGCCACGGCCGACAAGGGCGGCCTGGCCTCGGCCAAGGACGAGGCGAGCCTGCTGCGGGCCGTACGCCAGGCGCGCAAGAACTCCGACACCGTGATCGTCCACCTGCACTGGGGCACCGAGATGCAGAAGTGCCCCAACCCGGCCCAGCTCTCCCTCGCCCCCAAGCTGGTCGAGGCGGGCGCCGACGTGGTGGTCGGCGGGCACGCGCACATCCTGCTCGGCGCCGGCTACCTGGACAACGCCTACGTCAGCTACGGCATGGGCAACTTCGTCTTCTACAACTCCACCCCGGGCACCACGGGCAGGACCGGCGTGCTGACGCTGACGATCAACGGCCGCAAGGTGCTCAAGGACCAGTGGACCCCGGCGACGATCCAGGGCGGCGTCCCCGTCCCGATGACGGGCACGGCGCGGACCCAGGCCGTCTCCGACTGGAAGGGCCTGCGCTCCTGCTCGGGTCTGGCCGCCCGGCCCTGAACGATCTATATTCCGGACATTCCGTCCAATAGGAGGTCGCCATGCGGTGGGTCGAGTCCGGTGACGTACGACTGGCGGTCTTCGAGGACGGCGACCCCGCCGACCCCACGATCCTGCTCCTGCACGGCTACCCGGACACCCACCGCGTCTGGGACGAGGTGACCCCGCTCCTGCGCGACCGCTTCCACGTGGTCAGGTACGACGTGCGCGGCGCCGGCGCCTCCTCGGCCCCGCGTGACCGCCGCCACTACTCCTTCGACCACCTGGTGGCCGACCTGGCCGCGGTCATCGAGTCGGTCGGGAAGCCCCGGATCCACCTCGCCGGCCACGACTGGGGATCGCTGCAGGGCTGGGAGGCCGCCGCCAGGCCGGGCCTGCGGGACCGGTTGGCCTCCTTCACCAGCTTCGGCGGCCCCGGGCTGGCCCAGGCCGGGCACTTCGCCCGCCACGGCAGCCGGCGTGACGTGCTCGCGCAGCTCACCAGATCCTGGTACATCGGGGCGTTCCAGATCCCGGTGCTGCCCGAGCTGGTCCTGCCCGCGGTCCTGCCCCGCGTGCTGGACCGCGAGCTGCGCGGCGCGGAAGGCGTCGAGCCGCGCCCGGGACATCCGGCGGACACGCTGCTCAAGGACGCGCGCAACGGGCTGCAGCTCTACCGTCGGAACCTGCGCGCCCTTCGCGGCGGCGGCGATCTCGGCGTGCGGGTGCCGGTGCAGATCGTCGAGGCGCGGCGGGACACGTTCGTCACCCCGGCGCTGCTGGCC
>JABFVJ010000500.1 GCA_013362835.1 Nonomuraea sp.
CGCCGATCCGCCAGCAGGGCCTGACGCACGCCGTCCTGCCGCCGCGCGAACTCCGGCTCCCACACCACCCCCGGCGCGGGCGTCATGTCGTCCACGACGAGCACGCCACGCGGCCCCAGCGCCGCGACCGTCAGGTCGAGCCCCACGTGCTTGCCCGCCACCGCGTCGGCGAACACCAGGTCGTACGCCCCCAGCCCAGGCAGCAGCTCCAGCGCGTCACCCACGCGGAACTCCACGAACCCCGGCCAGTCACCACCGGCGGCGACCTCCGCCGTACGTTCGTCCTGCTCAAGGGTGGTCAGCGTGACGTCGGTGCGCGGCAGCAGCCCGCTGACCAGCCACGCCGCCCCCACCCCGGCCCCGGTGCCGATCTCAAGGACCCGCCCGCCCTCGGGCACGGCCGCCGCCAGCACGGCGAGCAGCCGCCCCACCTCCGGATCGCACGAGTACGCGAAGCCCGACGCGCGCGCCCGCTCCAGGGCCGCGCCGACGAGCGCCGGCAGCGTGGAATTCATGGTCATTTCTATCCCGCCCGCCACCGCACGGTCACCGGGATTTTCGCCCGCGGTTTGAAGACCGACAACGCCGTCGCCGCCATCAGCATGACGATCTGCGCGCCCAACGCCGCCACCTGCCCCCATTGCCGCCCGGCAAGGGACGGCCCGGGTACGGCGGCGGCCATTCCCTCGGGATCGAACAGGAACATGCCCACGCAGACGACCGCCACCAGCAGCACCAGCTTGACCATGGTCCAGTAATGGCGGAACACCCTCCAGTGGCTGGTCAGACCCAGTGTGACGCCGCTGGCCAAGGCGGAGAGACTGAGCGGTATCCCGCCCGCGAACACCAGGTACGGCATCAACCGATAGGCGGCACGGGCGAGGCCGAGATCGTTTGTCACCGTGGCCGCCACATTCAGCACGACCAGCCCCCACACCTCTCCCAGCAACGCCACCGAGACGATGACGTGGATTACGACGACGGACTTGCGGATACTCGGCCGCATCGCTCTCACCTGATCTCCGGATTCGCCGAACTCACGGCCCATCGTCGCCGCTTAGTTCACCCCGGACATCCCCCCGAGGATGGCGCTCCAGGTACGCCGATCGGCGTACTGCGACGGCCAAAGTTTCTGGTGATCATTCCTTATAGGGCGGTGAAAGGCCGGCCCATCGATCACGTCGACAGCCAAATGAGCTTCATTTGCGGGGCGGCCGGCACGGCAGGAATGCCGCGTTCAGGCGAGTGGCGATAAAACCGAGCGTCAAGAAATCGAGGCGCCCCCTTGACCCATGGGAGGGCGTTCCGGGTTGCGATTCCGCCTGCCTGCCGCGATTGTTATCTGCGGCACCTCACAGCCCTGCACAAACGACTGTGGGCGCAGGTAATTCCGCGCCCATCCATGGAGGAAAGAAAGCATGATCCGTCGTATTCTGGCCGGCGCGGCAATCGCGGCCGTCGCCTTCGGCTTCTCCGCGACCGCCGCGTCCGCCGACACGCCCAACCCGTACAACGGGGGGCAGGCCCTGCTGAGCCAGTTCCAGATCATCGACGACGCGCTGAACGACGTTCTCAACCACTCGTTCAACGAGTCGCTCCGCGACATCGAGGTCGAGCTCATCGAGGTCGCGGACATCAAGGAGATCGACCTCGACCTGCTGAACAACAACCAGCCCAAGGTCGGCGACCACAACAAGGACAGCGACGCAGAGGTGGGCGGTTTTCACTCCTGACGCTCATGGCGTGGCTTAGGCGGGAGGGCGATGGGCGCCCCTTGGGGGCGCGACCATCTGGCCGGTTCGTCTTCCTGGCGCCGAGGCGACGCAGGAACCACCACAGCGCTGAAACTTCCGCGCCCATCCATGGAGGATAGAAAGCATGATCCGTCGTATTCTGGCCGGTGCGGCCATGGCGGCCGTCGCGCTCGGCTTCTCTGCCACCGCCGCGTCCGCCGACACCGTCAACCCGAACAACGGGGGCCAGGCGGTTCTGAGCCAGTTCCAGGTCATCGATGACCTGCTGAACAACCTGGTCAACGGCTCGTTCAACGAGTCGCTCCGGGACATCGAGATCACGGGTCTCCAGGGAGTCGACCTCCAGGAGATCGACCTCGACGTGCTGAACAACAACCAGCCGGGAGTCGGCAGCCACAACTGGGGCAGCGATGCCACGGTGAAGGGCTTCCACTCCTGACGCTCCTGGCGTGACGTAGGCAGGGGGATCGATGCGCGGCCACCCATGGAGGCCGCGAGGCAGAGAGCAACCCCCTGGTGCCAAGGTGAACCCGGCAGAGATCGTCGTGGGTGCTCGCGAGGCCACGGACGGCTCTGCAGGACACCGACCTGTACGAGCACGTGCGGCCCAGGTCGCTCCTGGGCCGCACGGCTCACGTTCATCCACCGGCGTCGGCACGGCCGGCCTCCGGTCGTACCGCTCCCATGAACTGTGGCCGGTCCAGCCGGTCCACCCGCACGTACGCCCCGGTGTAGGGCGCGTGCACGATGCGCTCCGCGTTGACGGCGAGCCCGACGTGCTCAGGCCCGTCGCTGTCCGGGTCGTTGTCGTAGAAGATCAGGTCTCCGGGCTCGACGAGCTCTTTGGCCACCTTGATCCCGGATCGCCACTGTTCCTGCGTCGTGGATCCGATGAGGACCCCCGCCCGCGCGTAGGCGTACTCGGAGAGGCCCGAGCAGTCGAACCCTTTCGTGCCGGAGCCCTTTCCTGTGCCGTATCCGGGCCCGTGGATCCCGCCGCCGCCCCACGAATACGGTACGCCGATCATTTCCAGCGCCGCGCGCAACGCGATGATCCCGGTCGCCGACCTGCCGCTGAACGTGCAGGCGACGGCACACGCCATCGCTATCAGTGATCGTGCCCATCGTCCTTTCATCACGCATTCATCGCCCCCGCATCGATGCCCGCGTATGGTGCTCTGCTGTGTGACTTTCACCCTCCGAATAGCGATAAAACGCCTTCGGACAACCCGCCACGAGTCCGGAAATTTCCGGACGGCGGCCACAGCCCTCCGCATTCACTTCGCACCGCATATTCGACGCCGTTTTCCAGGCGCCGGCAGGAAATGCGGGCCGCATTCCCGTGCCGTGATCGCGGCGGAAAGCGCACACCGGGGAACCCGTTCGGAAGATCCCCGGCAAACCCGTCCGCCCGCGTCGTCAGGCCGGGCCCGTACGGGGTTTCTGACGTCAGCGATCACCCACCCGAAGGGCCGCCCTGTCCGACTCTTCAGGATTTCTCGCTGATTCAGTCATATTCTCGCGAAAATTACGTTGTGAAACGTACGTCGTGTAGCCTTGGTTCTGGCTAATTCACAATCCCCGAGGCATACGTGTTGGGGGGTGCGCGGAGCGTGGGTGGTCTCGAGGAGCGACTGCTCTACCAGGACGACCAACTCAAGATCATGGTGCGTGGCTGCCCGGCGGCGCCCGCGGCCCCTGCCGTCACGCTGATCGGCGAGATCGACGCCACCAACAGCCCCGCGCTCGCCAGCACGCTGGCCTGCTCGCGCGGGGAGAGCGCGTACATCGTGGTCGACACCGGCGAGCTGACCTTCATCGACCTGTCCGGGCTGCGGGTGCTGGTGATGCCCGCGCTGCCCCCCGACGAGCGGTGGATCCGGCTGCACAACATCACGCCGCACCAGCGGCGGATGCTGCGCATGATGGGCTGGTTCTACGCCCCGCGCCCCTACGACGTGCCGCTGTAGACGGCCCTGTGGACGACGGTCGCGGCCGAGGTGCCGAGGCCCGTGGGCCCGCCCAGGCGGAAGCGCGGCGGCTGGTGGTGGCGGCGCAGGCTCGCTTCGTCATAGCGGAAGCAGCCGCGGTGCCAGTTGAGTATGCCGGTCAGCCAGTGACGCAACTCGACCAGGAACGAGTCGAGCGCCCCCCGCTCCGCGCAGTCGAGCCCGAGGTCGTCGCAGAGAACCGGCAACTCGTGCGCGACGATGTGCTGGAACTGCTTCATCCGCGAGGTCAGCAGGTCGTTGACGATGGCGAGCGCGGCCGGGTAGTCGCAGTCGAAGAAGTTCTGCACCACCAGGACGCAGTTGTGCACCTCGCCCTCGAACTCGATCTCCTTCTGGTACGAGAAGATGTCGTTGATCAGCAGCCCGCAGTCCATGACCGCGTTCTTCAGCGCCCGCATCGGCCCGCTGTCGTGCACCGCCGGAGGGATCAGGTCGGCGTGGCGCAGCCGGCACAGGTTCATGGTGAAGTCGGAGCCGAAGGTCAGCCTGCGCATCTCCATGTAGTCCACCGGATCGGGGACGTGCCCGGCCACCTCGTTGGCCAGCTCCCACAGCCAGCCCTCGCACATCGTCTCGATCGTCGTCCGCAGCTCGGCGCGGGCCGCGGGCGACATCGGCCCCGCCGTACGCGCCCACAGGTCGGCGAGGCCGCGTTCGAGCGCGCTCACCGGCGGCGGCGGAGGCGTCCCGTCCAGTGGCATGAACGCCGAGAACCGGTCGACCGTGATCTTGGCCGCCGCCAGGTTGCCCGTCCTCGTGAAGACGACGGGGAAGTAGTCGTCGCCGTAGGTGCCCCAGCACAGCCAGTGGGAGGCGAGGTCGAGCTCCTCGGGGGTCGCGTCGGGATGCAGGCCGGCGGCGCACAGCGGCAGGTCGTAGTCGATCAGCTTGTCGGCGTCCCACACGGCCGAGCCCGCGACGCCGGGCTGCGCCTCCAGCAGGCCCATCGCCGCGCTCCAGGTCACCGCGTTGCGGCGGGCCGCGTCGAGGTGGGGGGAGAGGCGGAGCTCGAAGGGCACGTACAGCTCGGGGATTCGCGACGGGCCGACGGGCCGGCGCCGGACGTGCGTGAAGTTGCGCAGCCGCTTGGCCCCCGTGAGGTCGATCAGGGACTTCATGCCGAGCGGCCTGGCCGTCGCCGCCTCCTGGTTCATGTAGCGGCTCGACCGCAGGTGCCACTCGTGGCCGCCGGACTGCCAGTCCTGCAGCCCCTTGACGTAGGCCAGCACGCCGGCGGCGGCGATCGGGTCGATCGCGTGCTCGACGAAGAGCGGCCCCAGCTCGGTCAGCGCGGTGTGCTCGAACTGCTGCAGGCGCGAGGTGAGCAGGTCGTTGACGGCGTCGGCGGCCTCCTGCGTGGTGCACCCGAGGAACGTCTCCAGCACCAGCACGCCGTTGCTCAGCTCACCCTCGTCGCGCACCTCCCGCTCGTAGGAGAACAGGTCGTTACGCAGGTGGACGGCGTCGGAGAAGCTGTCGCGCAGCACCCGCAGCGGCCGCGTGCCGGCCAGCCGGGCGGGCACCTCGGCCCGCGCCGCGTGCTCGACGAGCCCCGCCGACCAGGGCGCGCCGCCCACCTTGCGCCGCATCTCGATGTACTCGACCGGGTTGGCGATCCGGCCCTCGTTGATGTTGGACAACTCCCAGATCGACTCGTTGAGCAGGTGTCTCGTGCTCTCGGCGAAGCGCCGCCGCCAGTCGGCCGACATGCCGGGCACCGTACGCCGCCACAGGTCGGCGAGGCCCGCCTCGACCGGGTTGGCCGGCTCCGGCATGGACAGGTCATCGCCCATCGGCATGAACTGGGGCAACCTGTCCAGGTGTCGCTTGCCGCCCACGAGGTCGCCCGACCGCTTGAAGACGTCGAGGAAGTGGTCGTCGAAGAAGAAGACCCAGACGTACCAGTCGGTGATCAGGCAGAGCTCGGCGCCGTCGCAGTCGGGGTGGGTGTAGGCGCACATGAGGGGGTAGTCGTGGCCGTCGAGGTCTGACTCCTCCCAGACGCCCGCCCCCTCCAGCATGCCCATGTCGCGCGCCCACTGCTTGGCATGCGTACGGGCCTCCTCCAGATGCGGGTTGAGCCGTGCCGGATACGGCATGTAGAAGTCGGGCAGGACGAACGGCTGAGCCATCAGCTCGCGACCTCCACGTCATCGAGCACCCCGAGCGCGTCGGGCACCAGGACCGCGCACGAGTAGTAGGCGCTGACCAGGTAGGACATGACGGCCTTCTGATCGATGCCGGCGAGCTTCACACTGAGCCCAGGCTCGCGCTCGTCGGGGATGCCGGACTGGAGCAGGCCCACGACGCCCTGGTCCTGCTCGCCGGTGCGCATGCACAGGATCGACGTCGTGCCCGCCCGGCTGATGGGGATCTTGTCGCAGGGCAGGATGGGCACGCCCCGCCACGACTGCACCGTGACGCCCTCGACCTCGGCGAGGTCGGGGTAGACGCCCCTGGCGCTGCACTGCCGGCCGAAGGCCGCGATGGCTCGCGGGTGGGCGAGGAAGAAGCGGGACTTCTTCCTCCGGCTGACCAGGTCGTCGAGGTCGTCGGGGGTGGGCGGGCCGGTGAGCGCGCGGATGCGCTGCTTGGGGTCGACGTTGTGCAGCAGGCCGAAGTCACGGTTGTTGAGCAGCTCGCGCTCCTGCGTCTCGCGCAACGCCTGGATCGTCATCCTGAGCTGCTGCTCGGTCTGGTCCATCGGGTCGCTGAACAGGTCGGCGACCCGGGTGTGCACGCGCAGCACGGTCTGGGACACGCTCAGCTCGTACTCGCGCGGGCCGGGGTCGTAGTCGACGTACGTGCCGGGGAGGACGGGCTCGCCGCGGTGGCCCGACGCCATGCCGATGGCCGCCTCGCCGTGCTTGGTCTGCGGGGCGGCCAGGCGGGAACGGTGGCGTTCGAGCACGTCGCGCAGCGCGGGTGTGCGGTCGGCCAGCCCGCGCAGCTCCTCCCACGGCAGGGCCAGGATCGTGCAGGCGGTGACGGCCTCCAGCGTGTCGTCCCACACGGCCCGCTCGCCCGGCGGGTCGGTGCCCGCGTGGTCGCCCTCCCCGAGCGTGCCGAGCACGAGGCGGTCGCCGTACGCGCCGTGCTGGAACCGGGTGACCTTGCCCTCGGCGATCAGGATGATCTCTTCAGCCGGCCGTCCGGCCCGTGCGATCGTGTCGCCGAGCTCGTACTCCCGCTGCTCGAACAGCCCGGCGAGGGTGTCGAGCAGGCGGTCGTCGTCGAGCCCGTGGAGCGGCGGCAGTTCGGAGAGGCTCGGCGGGACCACCCTGACCCGGGCGCCGGCGCGGGAGAAGCTCACCCGGCCGCCGCCCACCAGGTAGGTGAGCCGCCGGTTCACCCGGTAGGTGCCGGCGGTCTCCACCCACGGGAGCATCCGCAGCAGCCAGCGGGAGGAGATCTCCTGCATCTGCGGAGGCGTCTTGGTCGTCGTGGCGAGCTTCCGCGCCGCGGCGGTATCGAGGCTCAGCCGCTGATCCGACTCCGTCAACACAAACACCACCCATTCTTGGACCGGACGGACGATTCGGCTGCTAGCCGTTCCTGCCGAGCTCGACGTCCTCCAGGACGCCGAGCGCGTCGGGCACCAGGACCGCGCAGGAGTAGTAGGCGCTGACGAGGTAGGAGATGATCGCCTTCTCGTTGATGTTCATGAAGCGCACCGACAGGCTGGGCTGGTACTCGTCGGGGATGCCGGTCTGGTGCAGGCCGACGACGCCCTGGTTCTCCTGGCCCGTACGCATGAGCAGGAACGACGTGGTGCGCTTGCCGGAGACCGGGATCTTGCTGCACGGGAAGATCGGAACTCCGCGCCAGGCCGGGATGCGGTGGCCGTTGACGTCGGTGGCCTGCGGGTAGAGGCCGCGCTTGCTGCACTCCCTGCCGAAGGCGGCGATGGCCTGCGGGTGGGCGAGGAAGAAGGCGGGCTCCTTCCACACCACGGCGAGCAGGTCGTCGAGGTCGTCGGGCGTGGGGGGACCGGAGCGGGTGCGGATGCGCTGGCTGAAGTCGGCGTTGTGGAGCAGGCCGAACTCCCTGTTGTTGATCAGCTCGTGCTCCTGGCGCTCGCGCAGGGCCTCGATCGTGAGGCGGAGCTGCTGGTCGAGCTGGCTCATCGGCTGGTTGTACAGGTCGGAGACCCGGCTGTGGACGCGCAGGACCGTCTGGGCGACGCTCAGCTCGTACTCGCGGGGGGACTGCTCGTAGTCGACGAACGTGCCGGGCAGCGCGACCTCGCCGGCGTGGCCGGAGGACATGTCGATCGCGGCCTCGCCGTAGTCGTTCTGGGCGTGGTCGCTGAAGTTGCGCCGGCTCTGCAGGTGCTCGCGCAGCGCGGGCGACTGCTCGGCGAGCTGCTCGAAGGTCTGCCTGGACAGGGTGAGCACGGTCGTGTGCGTCTTCGCGGTCGCGGTGAAGCCGTACGTGCCGCCGCCGGTCAGCGCCTCCTCACCGAGGTAGTCGCCGTCGGCCAGCACGCCGAGGTTCTGCTCGTCGCCGTAGGCGCCCTGGCCGACCTTGCCGACCCGGCCATGGGCGATCAGCACGAGCTGGTCGGCCGGGTCGTCCTCCCGCACGATGGCCTCACCCGGCTCGATCTCGCGCTGCTGGAAGCGGTCGGCCAGCGCGCCGAGCACCTCCATGTCGTCGAACCCGCGCAACATGGGCAGCTCGGTCAGCTCGGCCGGGATGACGCGTACGTCGGAGCCGGTCGTGGAGAACGTGATGCGCCCGTCGCCGAGCGTGTACGTCAGCCGCCTGTTGACCCGGAACACGCCACCCGAGCACTGCACCCACGGCAGCAGCCGCAGCAGCCAGCGGGAGGTGATCTCCTGCATCTGCGGCGGGGTCTTGGTCGTGGTCGCCAGCTGTTTGGCGGCCTCTGTACTGAGGCTGAGCTGGCCGTTGCCGTTCGCGGGCGTGGTCGAGTCGGTCGTTTCGGTCATGGTGCACCGCCAATCTCGGTGTGGGGGTCTATCGGGGGTTGCGAGAGGAGCGAAGTTCGAGAGGAAGGGAGAACGTGAGCGTCTCCTCGGTCACGGTCACGGGCTCGACGTCGGTGTAACCGCGCGTGGCGAGCCAGTCGAGCAGGTCGTCGACCAGCGCCTCCGGCACCGAGGCCCCGGAGCTGACCCCGACCGTCTCCACGCCGTCGAGCCACCGGACGTCGGCGTCGGCGGCCCTGTCGACCAGGTGGGCCGCGGCGGCGCCGGAGCTCAGAGCCACCTCGACGAGCCGCTGGGAGTTGGAGGAGTTGGCCGAGCCGACGACGATGACCAGGTCGCACTGCGGGGCGATGCGGCCGACCGCCTCCTGACGGTTTTGACTGGCGTAGCAGATGTCGTCGCTCGGCGGGTCGGCCAGCTGGGGGAATCGTTCGCGCAGCTCGGCGACGGCGCTCAGGGTCTCGTCGACCGACAGCGTGGTCTGCGACAGCCAGCTCATGCGCGCCGCGCCGCTCGCGGCGAGCTCGCCGGCCCGCGCGGGATCGACCACGCGGATGCGGTCGGGGGCCTCGCCCAGCGTGCCCTCGACCTCCTCGTGGTCGGCGTGGCCGATGAGCACGATCTCGTGGCCCGCGTCGGCCAGGCGTACGGCCTCCTTGTGCACCTTCGTGACCAGGGGGCAGGTGGCGTCGATCGTGCGCAGGCCGCGCCGCTCGGCCTCGCGCTTGACCGCCGGCGAGACGCCGTGGGCCGAGAAGATCACCAGCGCGCCGTCGGGCACCTCGTCGAGCTCGTCGACGAAGACCGCGCCGCGCCGGGTGAGGTCGCCCACGACGAAGGTGTTGTGGACGATCTGTTTCCGCACGTAGACCGGCGGCCCGAAGCGCTTCAGCGCCTCCTCCACGGTGATGATGGCCCGTTCGACGCCCGCGCAGTAGCCGCGCGGGGCCGCGAGCAGTACGCGTCCCATCGGAGATCCCCCTACTTGGTACGGTGCGCGAGCTGGTCGGCCAGGACGGACAGCGCGCTCCTCGCCTCGGCCTCGATCGGCGCCTCGGCCAGGGCGGTCGCCGCCTCGCCCACGCGTTCGTCGATCATCGACTCGACCTGGTCGAGCGCGCCCGTGGCGACGATGACGGTGCGCAGCCCGGCCGCCTTCTCCTCGGTGAGCCGCGGATTGCCGTGCCAGGTCTTGAGATAGTCGAGCTGGGTGGACGTGGCGTGGCGCATCGCGTGGGCGATCATCACCGTGTGCTTGCCCTCGCGCAGGTCGTCGAGCGCCGACTTGCCGGTCTCCGCCGCGGAGCCGAACGTGCCGAGCACGTCGTCGCGCAGCTGGAACGCCTCGCCGAGCGGGACGCCGAACCGGGAGTAGGAGTCGAGCAGCTCGGGCGGGGCGCCGGCCAGGGCGCCGCCGATCTGCAGGGGCCGCTCGACGGTGTATTTGGCCGTCTTGTAGCGGATCACGGTGAGCGCTTCGGTCACGCTCGCGCCGGCGCGGAGCTGGGCGAGGATGTCGAGGTATTGGCCGCTGATGACCTCGGTGCGCATGGCGTCGAAGAGGTGGTGGGCGGCGCGCAGGCGCGCGGGCTCGACGCCGCACGACGACAGCAGCGTGTCGGACCAGGCCAGGCTGAGCGTGCCGAGCAGGATGCCGCCCGCGTGGCCGAAGGAGTCGGCGGCCGGGCCGCCGTAGAGGCGGGCGAGGTTTCTGTGGATGGTCGCCCGGCCCCGGCGCAGCTCGCTGCCGTCCATGATGTCGTCGTGGATGAGCAGCCCGGCGTGGCACAGCTCCAGGGCCGCCGCGGCGCTGACGATCTCCTCGCAGTCGGCGCCGCCCGCGCCCCGCCACCCCCAGTAGCACAACAAGGGCCGGATGCGCTTGCCGCCGCCGAGGATGAACTCGGCGAGCAGCCGGTAGGCGGCCTGCACGTCGGGGTCGGAGACGGGAGCACGCCAGGTTTCGAGGAAGCTCGCCAGGCGTTCCTCGACCCGAGATCCGAGGTAATGCTGAGTGAAGCTCACCGGCATCCGCGCGGCTCCTTCTGGGTCAGTGCGTCACTACCAATAGTTACTACTTGAGTACACAGCGTGTAAAGTGTCTTGAGTCTCTCAACTTTTCTTTTGGCACATTCGCAACACCGTCAGGGGATGTCATGACGACCCTGTTGCCGTACGTTTCCACTCCCCAAGACCTGCGTGCCCTGCCCGCCGAGCTGCTGCCGGGCCTCGCCCGCGAGATCCGCGAATTCCTGATCGACAAGGTGAGCGCCCGCGGCGGCCACCTGGGCTCCAACCTGGGCGCGGTCGAGCTCACGATCGCCCTGCACCGCGTCTTCGACTCGCCAGGCGACGCCATCGTCTTCGACACCGGGCATCAGGCGTACGTCCACAAGCTGCTCACCGGCCGGCGCGACGACTTCGACGCGCTGCGCTGCCGGGGCGGCCTCAGCGGCTACCCGAGCCGGCACGAGTCCGTCCACGACCACGTCGACAACTCCCACGCCTCCACCGCGCTGGCGTACGCCGACGGCATGGCCAAGGCGCGCGGGCTCACCGGCGGGGCCGCGCGGGCGGTGGTCGCCGTGGTCGGCGACGGCGCGCTCACCGGCGGCCTGGCCTGGGAGGCGCTCAACAACCTGGGCGCCGCGCCGCGACGGCCCGTCATCGTCGTGCTCAACGACAACGGCCGCTCCTACGCCCCGACCCACGGCGGCCTCGCCGACCACCTGAGCCGCCTGCGCACCGCCGCCGACGTGACCGTCTTCGAGAACCTCGGCCTCCACTACCTCGGCCCCGTCGACGGCCACGACGTCGGCGCGCTGGAGTCGGCCATGCGCGCCGCCCGCGAGCTGCGCGCCCCCGTCGTGATCCACTGCGTCACCCGCAAGGGCCACGGCTACCACCCCGCCGAGCGCGACCTCGACGAGCACCTGCACGCGATCCCCGTGACCGATCCGGCCACCGGGCTGCCGCTCGCCCCCGGCACGACCACCTGGACCCACGCCTTCGCCCGCCATCTGTGCGTGCTCGGCGAGCGCCGCGACGACCTGGTGGCGATCACGGCCGCCATGCCGGGGCCGACCGGGCTGGCCGCGTTCGGACGGCGGTTCCCCGGGCGGATGTTCGACGTCGGCATCGCCGAGCAGCAGGCGCTGGTCTCGGCCGCCGGTATGGCCATGTCGGGGCTGCACCCCGTGGTCGCCCTCTACGCCACGTTCCTCGGCCGCGCCTTCGACCAGGTGCTGATGGACGTCGCGCTGCACCGGCTGCCGGTGACGCTGGTGCTCGACCGGGCCGGGATCACCGGCCCCGACGGGCCGAGCCACCACGGCATGTGGGACCTCGCGGCGCTCGCCCTGGTGCCCGGCATGCGGGTGGCCGCGCCGCGTGACGCGCCCCGGCTGTGCGAGCTGCTGGAGGAGGCGGTCGAGCACGACGGCCCCACGGCGCTGCGGTTCCCCAAGGCGGCCGTCGAGGCGGAGATCCCGTCCGCGGGCGGCGCGGGCGACGTCGACGTGCTCTCCGCGAGCGGCCAGGACGTCCTGGTGGTGGCGATCGGGCCGATGGCCGAGCCGTGCCTGGAGGCGGGGGCCATGCTGTCGGCGGCCGGGGTGGGCGTGACCGTCGTCGATCCCCGCTGGGCGATCCCGGTCTCCGCCGACCTGCGCAAGCTGGCCCGCGCGGCCCGGCTGGTGGTGACCGTCGAGGACGGTCTCGCCGCCTCGGGAGCCGGCGCGCTGCTCAGGCAGGAGTGCGGGCCGGGCCGCCACGTCGTCAATCTCGGCCTGCCGCGCGAGTTCGTCGCGCACGGGAGCCGGGCCGGGTTGCTCGCCGAGGCCGGTCTCACCGGTCACGGCATCGCGTACACCGTTCGAAGGGAGCTCAACAGGTGGCAGCGGTAGATCTCGGGCTGCCCGTACGACATCGGGTTCGGCGGGCGTCCAGGCAGGTCATGGTGGGGTCGGTGCCGGTGGGGGGTGACGCGCCGGTGTCCGTCCAGTCGATGACGACGACGGTCACCGCCGACGTCGACGCCACCTTGCGGCAGATCGCGGAGCTGACGGCGGCCGGCTGTCAGATCGTCCGCGTGGCCGTGCCGACGCAGGACGACGCCGACGCGCTGCCGGCCATCGCGCGGAAGTCGCAGATCCCGGTGATCGCCGACATCCACTTCCAGCCGCGTTACGTGTTCGCGGCGATCGAGGCGGGCTGCGCGGCGGTACGCGTCAATCCCGGCAACATCAAGAAATTCGACGACAAGGTGGGCGAGATCGCTCGGGCGGCGTCCGACGCGGGGGTGCCCATCCGCATCGGGGTCAACGCGGGCTCGCTCGACCCCCGGCTGCTGCGCAAGCACGGCAAGGCCACGCCCGCCGCGCTGGTCGAGTCGGCGCTGTGGGAGTGCTCGCTGTTCGAGGAGCACGGCTTCCGCGACCTCAAGATCTCCGTCAAGCACCACGACCCGCAGGTGATGGCGGCCGCCTACCGGCTGCTCGCCCGGAGCTGCGACTATCCGCTGCACCTCGGCGTCACCGAGGCGGGCCCCCTCATGCAGGGCACGATCAAGTCGGCGGTCGCGTTCGGGATCCTGCTCGACGAGGGCATCGGCGACACGATCAGGGTCTCGCTGTCCGCGCCTCCGGTGGAGGAGGTCAAGGTCGGGATCGGCATCCTCGAGTCGCTGGGGCTGCGGCGGCGGGGCCTGGAGATCGTCTCGTGCCCGTCGTGCGGGCGGGCCCAGGTCGACGTCTACGGCCTGGCCGAACGCGTGACGGCGGCCCTCGACGGGTTCCCCCACCCGCTGCGGGTGGCCGTGATGGGCTGCGTGGTCAACGGGCCGGGCGAGGCCAGGGAGGCCGACCTCGGGGTGGCGTCCGGCAACGGGAAGGGGCAGATCTTCGTCAGGGGCGAGGTGGTCAAGACCGTCCCCGAGTCGCGGATCGTGGAGACGCTGGTCGAGGAGGCCCTGCGGCTGGCCGAGGGCGAGGGCGGGACCGAGGGCTGACGTCGAAGGGCCGGGCGATGTCCCTGACGGAGGAGTGGGACATCGCCCGGCCGCGAAGCCCAGGGAGGAGGGGGTCTCTTCACCCTGGACGTCTGATGACGGGTCAGATCGCCTGCCAGAGCGCGGGCACGTTCGGGGGCTCCCAGCCCGTCTGGGCGGTGTGGCCCTGGAGGCAGCGGTAGGTCGAGCCGCCGTACGTCACGGTCGCGCCGGTCGCGTACGTGGTGCCCGCGGCCCAGGTGCCGCCGGGAGGCGTCGAGGTGACGGTCGGCGTGCTGGTCGGGCCGGGGCCGCCGCCCTGGGTGGCGAGGGTCAGGCCGTAGGTGGACAGGATCTCGTTGACCGGCTGGAAGTACGTCGTGCCGCCCGAGCTGCAGTTGCCCGAGCCGCCCGAGGTCACACCCTGGGCCTGGTCACCGGAGATGAACGAGCCGCCGGAGTCGCCGGGCTCGGCGCAGACGTTCGTCCGCGTCACGCCGGAGACGGTGCCCTCCTGGTAGGTGACGCTGGTGTTGAGCTGCTGGACCGAGCCGCAGTGGTAGCCGGTGGTCGAGCCGGCGCGGCAGATCGCCGAGCCGACCTGGGCGACGGTCGAGCCGCGTACGGGCAGGATGCCGGCGCTGTAGCCGTAGACCACGCCGGTCGGGGTCCACTGGGAGTTGACCTCGATGTAGGAGTAGTCGTTGCCGGGGAAGGACGAGCCGCGGAAGGTGCCCTGGGCGACCCGGTTGGAGCCGGACGTGGACGATCCCGCGGTGCCGCAGTGGCCGGCGCTGACGAAGCCGCCCTGCGTGCCGGCCCGGGTCACGGAGAAGCCGACCGAGCAGCGCGTGCCGGCGCCGATGTAGTAGGCGTCGCCGCCCCGGACGTCGTAGAAGAGCTGGGGCTTCTCGTTCGAGCGCACGACGCGTACGGCGGAGGTGTCGGCGCCGCTGGCCTTGACCCAGGCGGCGGCCTTGGCGGGGCTGGAGCTGAGGACGACGACCGTGTTGTCGACGATGTCGACGTACCAGACGGGGGCCGTCTTCGGGGCCTTGGACGCGGCTGCGTCGAGGGTGGCCTTGGCCTGGTCGAGGCTGCTCAGCGAGCGGCCGACCACGCGGGCCTGCACGCCGGCCTTGGCGATGGCGGCCACCTGCGAGGCGTCGGTGGTCGCGGTGACGGGGGTGGAGGTCGGGCCGGTCACCCAGGAGCCGGCGTAGGAGGTGCCTAACTGGGCGCGCAGGGTGGGTTCGAGGTTGGCTGCCGCGGCCTCGTTGACCAGGCGCGTCTCGGCCTGCTGGCCGGTGATGCCGAGATCACGGGTGAGGGCGTCGACCAGGCCCTGTGGCGGATCGGCCACGGCCTCGGCGTTGGCCTGGGCGATGGCGTAGGGGCTGTCCTGCTGGGCCGTCGCGCCCCGGGCCGCGAAGGCCAGGGCGGGGACGCTGATCAGGGTGACGGCGATCGCGATGCCCGCCGTCACGGTCTTTCTGGGGAGCATTTGTGAGTCTCCTCGCGTACAAGGGGGGTGCCGCCACCGTACGAGCCCGAACACGAGGAGTGGTCGTGTCAAAAGACCCCTATCACGGTGATATGGGGAGGTTGTTTGGAGCTGTATGTGGGGGTATGCGGCATTTGTGCCGTCCGAATCCCACCTGGAGGCGTCATGAAGGCCGTCACCTGGCACGGCAAGCGGGACGTACGGGTCGAGGAGGTCCCCGACCCGGCCATCAAGGAACCCAACGACGCGGTGATCAGGGTGACGAGCAGCGGCATCTGCGGCTCGGACCTGCACCTTTACGAGGTGCTCGGCCCGTTCATGGCCGAGGGCGACGTCCTCGGCCACGAGCCGATGGGCGTCGTCGAGGCCGTCGGGGCGGCCATCACGAACATCAGGCCCGGTGACCGCGTCGTCATCCCGTTCAACATCTCCTGCGGCCACTGTCACATGTGCGGCATGGAGCTGTACGCGCAGTGCGAGACCACCCAGGTCAAGGAGCAGGGCATGGGAGCCGCGCTGTTCGGCTACACCAGGCTCTACGGCCAGGTCCCCGGCGGCCAGGCCGAGTACCTGCGGGTGCCCGAGGCCCAGTTCGGCCCGATCAAGGTGCCCGAGGGGCCGCCCGACGAGCGGTTCCTGTTCCTGTCCGACGTGCTGCCGACCGCCTGGCAGGCCGTCGCGTTCGCGCACATCCCGGACGGCGGCAGCGTCACCGTCTTCGGACTCGGGCCCATCGGCCAGATGTGCGCCCGCATCGCCCGCCACCTCGGTCACCGCGTGATCGGCGTGGACGGCGTCACCGAACGCCTGGAGCTGGCCCGCCGCCACGACATCGAGGTCGTCGACGCGAGCGAGGTCTCCGACGTGCCGGGGGAGATCCGGCACCGCACCTCGGGACGCGGCACCGACTCGGTGATCGAGGCCGTCGGCATGGAGGCGCACGGCTCACCGGCCGCCAAGATCGCCCAGACGCTCACCGGGCTGCTGCCCGACGCCGTGGCCGCGCCGCTGATGTCCCACGCGGGCGTCGACCGGCTCGCCGCGCTCAACCAGGCCATCGACGCCGTACGGCGCGGCGGGGTCATCTCGGTCATCGGCGTCTACGGCGGCATGACCGACCCGATGCCCATGCTGCGCATGTTCGACAAGGGCATCACGCTGCGCATGGGCCAGGCCCACGTCCGGCGGTGGATCAGCCGGCTGATGCCGCTCGTGACCGACGACAGCGATCCGCTCGGCGTCATGGACCTCACGACGCACCGCATGCCGCTGGAGGAGGCGCCGAAGGCGTACGAGATGTTCCAAAAGAAGGCGAACGGGGCCGTCAAGATCCTGCTACAGCCCTGATCAGGGGTTTCGCGGCAGGGAGCGCGGGCAGCGGTGCGGGCATGAGAGTGGTGGTGGTCGGGGCTACCGGCAATGTCGGCACGAGCGTGGTGCGCGCGCTGTCCGCGGACGACAAGGTCACGTCGATCGTCGGGGTGGCCCGCAGGTTGCCGGGGTGGCACGTCGACCGCACCGAATGGCGGCAGGCCGACGTGGCCACCGGCGACCTGGCACGGATCTTCGAGGGCGCGGACGCGGTCGTGCATCTCGCCTGGCTGTTCCAGCCGACCAGGGACCCGTCGGTGACCTGGCGGGCGAACGTGCTGGGCAGCATGCGGGTGTTCAGGGCCGTCGCGGAGGCCGGGGTGCCCGCGCTGGTCCACGCCTCGTCGGTGGGCGCGTACTCGCCGGGGCCGAAGGACCGGCCCGTGGACGAGAGCTGGCCGACGCACGGCTGGCCGGGGGCGGCGTACGGGCGGGAGAAGGCGTACGTGGAGCGGGTGCTCGACGTGTTCGAGCACGACCACCCGGCGATCCGCGTGGTGCGGATGCGGCCGGGGTTCATCTTCCAGCGGGTGGCGGCCACCGAGCAGCGCCGCCTGTTCGCCGGACCGCTCGTGCCGCGGCGGCTCGTACGCGCGGGGCGCATCCCGTTCGTGCCCGACATCCCTGGACTGCGGTTGCAGGTGCTGCACGCCGACGACGCGGCGGAGGCGTACCGGCTGGCGGTCACCAGGACCGTGTCGGGGGCGTTCAACCTGGCGGCCGAGCCCGTGCTCGACCCCGAGGACCTGGCCAAACTCCTCGGCACCCGTACGCTGCCGGTCACGCCGTGGCTGGCGAGGACGCTGATGGCGGCGGGCTGGCACCTGCGGCTGGTGCCCGCCTCCCCGGGGCTGCTCGAACTGGCCCTGCGGATCCCCGTCATGAAGACCGAGAAGGCCAGGGAGGTGCTGGGCTGGCGGCCCAGGCACTCCTCCTGGGACGCCATGCGCGAGCTGCTGGACGGCCTGCACGACGGGGCCGGCATGGAGACCGCGCCGCTCGCGCCCGACGGGGGGCCGGTCGGCCGGGTCAAGGAGCTCGCCACCGGGATCGGCAGGAGGCCGTAGGAAGACGTGTAAAGTCGCGCCTCCAGGGAAAAAGTAGTCACCACTGCGTATGGTCCAGAGGCGTGGCCTGCGTGTCGTGACGACACGAAGGATCGACATGGGCCTGCTTCTCAACGAGCCCTTCACCCTCCACGACGTCACGAAGCTCCGGCGCGCGGTCGCCGAACAGGCCGAAGGCTGCGGGCTGAACGGCCCCCGGCTGGACGACTTCGTCCTCGCCGTGCACGAGAGCGTCGTCAACGTCGTGGAGCACGCGGGCGGGCACGGGCGGCTCGCCCTGTGGACGGTCGACGGCATCATCCGCGCCGAGACCGCCGACGAGGGGGCGGGCATCCCCGAGTCGCGGCTCAACGGGTGCGCGCGGCCGTCCGACCTCCGTTACACCGGGCGCGGGATCTACCTGATCCGGCGGCTGTGCGACAACGCGGACTTCCGTACCGGTCCGGACGGGACCAGGGTCAGGCTGACCATGCGCCTGCCGCGCAGACCGCCCCGGCGGGTGATGAAGCGGATCA
>JABFVJ010000440.1 GCA_013362835.1 Nonomuraea sp.
TTCTGGGACGGCAAGCCGGTCACCCCCGAGGACGTCGTCTACAGCGTCAGGCGCATCCTCGACCCCAAGCTCGGCTCGTCGTGGATCGGCTGGGCGGCCCACCTGGACACCCTGGAGATCACCGGCAAGCACGAGATCACCCTCAAGCTGAAGAAACCGGACGTCGTCGTCCCCAACTTCTTCGCGATGCCCGCCTTCTTCGTCGTCCAGAAGGCGTACGCCGAGGCCGCGGGCAAGGACTTCGGCACGGCCAAGGGCGGCGTGATGTGCACGGGGCCGTACCAGCCGGGTGGGTGGACGCAGGGGCAGAACATCACCCTGACCCGCAACGACGCCTGGTGGAACGGCTCGGTCAAGCCGAAGGTGAAGAACCTGCGCTTCACCTTCGTCAGCGACCCGTCCGCCCAGAGCGCGGCGCTGGCCAGTGGCGACGTGGACGGTCAGTTCAACGTCCCGCGCGCGGCCCACGACCAGCTCTCGGGCAAGGGCCGGCTGCTGTTCGCCCCGAGCCTGGCGCCCACGTTCCTCGCGGTGATCAACCAGACCGGCGCGCTCTCCGACCCGGCCGCCCGGCAGGCCGTCCAGGCGCTGATCGACTACAGGGGCGTCATCGGCTCGGTCTACCAGGGCACCGCCCAGCCGCTGCGCGCCCTCGTGCCGCCGCAGGCGTGGGGCTACGCCAAGGACGTCTACCAGGCCGAGTACGACAAACTGCCCCAACCGGCCCAGGACCTCGACCGGGCCAAGCAGCTCGTCGCCGGGTCGGCCAAGGCCAAGGAGAAGATCGTCCTGGCGTACACGACGGCGATCGAGGAGGAGACCAGGATCGCGACGGCCATCGCCGACGCGGCCACCCAGGCGGGCATGAAGATCGAGCTGAAGCCGCTGACCGCCGAGCAGTTCGGCGCCGTCTTCGCCTCCGCGCAGGCCCGCGCCGGCATCGACATGTTCCTGTCGACCGGCTACCTCGACTTCCCCGAGCCGCTCGCCTACTACCAGTTCTTCACGACCGGGAACTTCTACAACTTCGGCGGCTACTCCGACAAGGACTACGACGCCGCCATCGCCCAGGCCATGGTCACCGAGGACCCGGCGGCCCGCGCGGCCGAGGTCGCCAAGGCCCAGACCATCATGGCGAAGGACCTCGCCACCATCCCCATCGCCACCCAGTACGTCAACGTCTACTACGGACCGGCCCTGACCGGGCTCGTCCCGCGCCAGAGCTACCTGTACACGCCGTGGGCGGCCAGTCTGGGAGGCGTGTGACGATGGCCGCCTGGCTCGGCAGGCGCGCGATCGGCGCGCTGCTCACCCTGCTCGTCGCCTCGATCCTCATCTACGGCGCGCTCCGGCTGGTGCCCGGCGACCCGGTGCTCGCCCTGGCCGCCGGCCGCCGCCTCACCCCGGACCAGATCGCGGCCCTGCGCCACGGTTACGGCTTCGACCAGGGGTTCGCGCAGGGTTACCTGTCCTGGATCGGCGGCGCGCTCCGCCTCGACCTCGGCACGTCGCTGAACTACCAGACCGGCGTCACCTCGCTCATCGCGGGCAGGCTCGCCGTGTCGGGGCTGCTCATCGCGTACTCGGCGGTGCTCGCGGTCGGGTTCGGGTCGGCGGTGGCGCTGGTGTCGGCGGTCAAGGGCGGCGTGGTCAACCGGGTCGCCTCGGTCGTCGCGGCCGTCACCACGGCGACGCCGACGTTCGTGGCGGCGATCGGGCTGCTCGCGCTCTTCGCGGTCGGCCTCGGCTGGTTCCCCTCCACGGGGGCGGGCGACGGCCTGGCCGACCGGCTGTGGCATCTGACGCTGCCCGCCGTCGCCATGGCGGTCGCCGCGTTCGGCGTGCTCGCCCGGGTCGGCAACGCGGCGTTCGGCGAGGAGTTGCGCCGCGAGCACGTCGAGGTGGCGCGCAGCCGCGGCGTGAGCGGCGCCGCCGTCGTCGGCAGGCACGTGGTCCGCAACGCGCTCGCGCCCATGCTCACGATCGTCGGCCTGCTGGTCGCGGGCCTGTTCGTCGGCACCGCCGTGGTCGAGACCGCGTTCGGGCTGGACGGCGTCGGATCCCTGCTGGTCAGCTCCGTGTCGCGGCGCGACTTCCCCGTCGTGCAGGGCATCGCGCTCGTCGCGGTGCTGCTGTTCGTGGTCGTCAACACGCTGGTGGACCTGGCGCTGCCGTTCATCGACCCGCGTGTGACGGTGGGAGGGCTCGGCCGATGACGCTGACGATCCCCGCGCTGCGGGCGCGGAGCGCGAAGCGGCGCAGGCGCCGCCCGCTCAGCCTCACGCTCGCGGTCGCGTTCCTGCTGCTCGCCGCCGTCACGGGGCTGCTCGCCCCGCTGCTCGCGCCGCACTCGCCGGACGCCACCAGCCTGCTGGACTCCCTCGCCCCGCCCGGCACGCCCGGCCACCTGCTCGGCACCGACTCCACGGGCCGCGACGTGCTGTCCAGGCTCATGTACGGCGCCCGCCTCTCGCTGCTCGCCCCGCTCGGCGTCGTGCTGCTGTCCGGCCTGCTCGGGACCGCGATCGGCCTGCTGGCCGCGCGCGCGGGCGGCTGGGCCGACGCCCTGCTCTCGCGGGCCATGGACATCGTCTTCGCCTTCCCCAGCCTGCTGCTGGCGATGCTGGTGGTGGCCGTGTTCGGGCCGGGCCTCACCGCGCCGATCTGCGCCCTGGCGGTCAGCTACACGCCGTTCATCGGGCGGGTCGTCCGCAGTGTGGCGATGCAGGAGGGGGCGCGGCCGTACATGGAGAGCTACCGCGTCATGGGGTTCGGCGAGGTGTGGGTGACGCTGCGGCACCTGCTGCCGAACGTGCTGCCCGTCCTCATCGCGCAGAGCGCCCTGTCGTTCGGGTACGCGCTGGTGGACCTGGCCTCCCTGTCGTACCTGGGGCTCGGCGTACGGCCGCCGGACGCCGACTGGGGATCGATGATCGCCCAGGCGCAGAGCGCGATCCTCCAGGGAGCGCCGTGGAGCGGGCTCGTGCCCGGACTCGCGGTCCTGCTGACCGTCGTGAGCGTCAACGTCGTGGGCGAGCACATCGGCGGGTCGATCGCGGGCACGCGGGAGGGAACATGACCGGCGACGCTCTGTCCGTCTCGCGGCTGAACCTGTCCGTCGGCGAGATCCCGCTGCTGGCCGACGTCACCGTACGGGTGGCGCGCGGCGAGACCGTCGGCCTGGTCGGCGAGTCGGGATCGGGCAAGTCGCTGACCGCCAGAGCCGCCCTCGGCATGCTGCCCCGGGGCGCCCGCGCCACCGGCGACGTCACCGTCTCCGGCCTGGACGTGCTCGCCGCCGACCGCAGGACCCTGCGCGACCTGCGCCGCACCCGCGCCTCGATGATCTTCCAGGACCCGCGCGCGTCGATCAACCCGGTGCGCCGCGTCGGCGACTACCTGACCGAAGGGCTCAAGGCACGCGGCACGTCGTCCCGCGAGGCCGCGGAACGCGCCCTGGACCTGCTCGACCAGGTCGGCATCCGGGATCCGCGGGCGGCGCTGCGGCGCTACCCGCACGAGTTCTCCGGCGGCATGCTGCAACGTGTCATGATCGCCGGCGCGCTGTCCATCCGGCCCGAGCTGCTGCTCGCCGACGAGCCCACCACCGCGCTCGACGTCACCACCCAGGCCGAGGTGATCGCCCTGCTGAAGAGCCTGCAACGCGCCCACGGCACCGGCATGCTCTTCGTGACCCACGACCTCGACCTCGCCGCCGCCATCTGCGACCGCGTCTACGTCATGTACGCCGGCCGCATCGTGGAGGAGGCGGCCGGCGGGTCGCTGTTCGGCGCGCCCGCGCACCCGTACACGAAGGCGCTGCTGGAGGCGAGCCCGTCGGTGCACGGCGACAAGGCCGTGATCAAAGCCATCTCCGGCCGGCCACGCTCGCTCGCCGAGTCGCCGGCCGGCTGCTCCTTCCGCGACCGCTGCCCACTCGCCGACGACGCGTGCGCGACGGCCGTGCCCGCACCCCGCCCGCACGGCACGTCGCTCGTCGCCTGCCTCCGTCCCGAAGAGGTCACGCCATGACCCCCTTGCTCGCCGTGACGTCGCTGGTGAAGAGGTTCGGCCAGGTCACGGCCGTGGACGACGTCAGCTTCGAGCTGATGCCCGGCTCCTGCCTCGGGATCGTCGGCGAGTCCGGCTCCGGCAAGACCACCGCCGCCCGCGTCCTCGCCGGCCTGGAACGGCCCACCTCCGGCACCGTGACCCTCGACGGGCACGACGTCCAGGGACAGTCCCGCCTGTGGAAGGCCCGCAGGCTCCAGATGATCTTCCAGGACCCGTACGGCTCCTTCGACCCGCGCCAGACCATCGCCCAGTCCATCGCCGAACCCCTCAGGCTGCACGCGCCCGGCCCGGCCAGGCAGCGCGAGGCCCGCGTCGCCGAACTCCTCGACCAGGTCGGGCTGAGCGCTCACACCGGCCGGTCGCGCCCCCGCGAGCTGTCGGGCGGCCAGC
>JABFVJ010000226.1 GCA_013362835.1 Nonomuraea sp.
ACGTCGCCGACGATCGGCAGGTCGCGCAGGCCGTCGAGGGTGGCCTGGAAGACGGGCTCGTTCTTGGTGACGTGGCCGAGCAGGTCCTCGCGCTCGAAGATGTCGAGGTTGGCGAGGGCGACGGCGGCCGACACGGGGTGGCCGCCGAAGGTGTAGCCGTGGGCGAACATGGTGTCGCCGTCCTTGAACGGCTCGAACAGCCGCTCGTGCGCGATCATGGCGCCGATGGGCGAGTAGCCGCTGGTCAGGCCCTTGGCGCAGGTGATGATGTCGGGCACGTAGTCGAACTTCTGGCCGCCGAACATGGTGCCGAGCCGGCCGAAGGCGCAGATGACCTCGTCGGAGACGAGCAGCACGTCGTACTCGTCGCAGATCTCGCGCAGGCGCTGGAAGTAGCCGGGGGGCGGCGGGAAGCAGCCGCCCGCGTTCTGGACGGGCTCGGCGAAGACGGCGGCCACGGTGTCGGGGCCCTCCATCTCGATGGCGCGGGCCACGCGGTCGGCCGCCCAGATGCCGTACTGCTCCGGCGTCATGCCGGGGACGCCGCTGATTTCGTCGGCGCGGTAGTAGTTCGTGTTCGGAACGCGTACCGAGCCGGGCACGAGGGGCTCGAACATCTGCTTGAACGCCGGGATGCCGGTGATCGACAGGGCGCCCTGCGGGGTGCCGTGGTAGGCGATCTGGCGGCTGATGACCTTGTGCTTGAGCGGCTTGCCGACGAGCTTGTAGTACTGCTTGGCGAGCTTCCACGCGGTCTCGACGGCCTCGCCGCCGCCGGTCGTGAAGAAGACCCGGTTGAGCTCGCCCGGGGCCTGCGCGGCCAGGCGCGCGGCCAGCTCGGCCGCCTTGGGGTGCGCGTACGACCACAACGGGAAGAAGGCCAGCTCCTGGGCCTGCTTGGCGGCGGCTTCCGCCAGCTCGCCGCGCCCGTGGCCGACCTGGACCACGAACAGCCCGGCCAGGCCGTCGAGGTAACGCTTGCCGTGGAGGTCGTAGATGTAGGATCCCTCACCGCGCACGATCGTCGGGATCTCGTTCTGCTGATAGGCGCTGTGCCTGGTGAAGTGCAACCACAGGTTGTCCTGCGCGGCCTTCAGGACGTCGTTTTCCGGCTGCGTCATGGTTATCTTCCCTCGTGTCTGAACTCCCCACAGTGTGCATCTTCACCTGCGGTTTGCCAAGCGAATCGGTCGCAGCAGTCTGCAAGAAAATCGAGATCCGCAGAACCGTTGTGTAACGGCAACGAAATCCGCAGGTAGATTAACGCGCGGGTCATGCCCGTTTCCGTACTGTGGAACCTTCTGTGATCCAATGAGACCAAACTGTCGAGAACGACCCCGGGGGACCGTCCCGTGACTCCTGACCAGATCGAGAGCGCTGTCGCAGCCGCGATGCCCCAGGCCATCGAGGAGCTCAAGCGGCTCGCCGCCATCCCTTCCGTGGCCTTCCCGGGGCACCCGGAGGAGCCGGTCTTCGCCGCCGCCGCGATGACGGAGGAGCTCGTACGCTCGGCCGGCCTGCCGCACGTCCAGCAGGTCGCCGTCGAAGGCAGCTTCCCCGCGATCTACGCCGAGGCCCCCGCCCCTCCCGGCGCGCCGACGGTGCTGCTGTACGCCCACTACGACGTCCAGCCGGCCGGCGACCCGGCCGCGTGGCGTACGCCGCCGTTCGAGCCGACCCTGATCGACGGCAAGCTCTACGGCCGCGGCTGCGCCGACGACAAGTCGGGCATCATTTCCCACGTCACCGCCCTGCGTACCTTCCAGGGGCGGTTCCCCGTGGGCATCAAGGTCATCATCGAGGGCCAGGAGGAGTACGCGGGCGAGCGGCTCGAGTCGTTCGTCGAGCGCAACCCCGACCTGCTGCGGGCCGACGCCATCGTGGTCGCCGACACCGGCAACCCGCGCGTCGGCGATCCGGCCGTGACCACGTCGCTGCGCGGCATGGCGGCCTTCACGATCGAGGTGCGCACGCTGCGCGAGTCCGTGCACAGCGGCTCGTTCGGCGGCGCCGCCCCCGACGCGCTGGCCGCGCTGATGCGCATGCTGACCGCGCTGCACGACGAGAACGGCGACGTCCGGGTGCCCGGCCTGCCGCGCGGCACCTTCTTCGGCCAGGGGCCGTCGGAGGAGGAGTTCAGGAAGACGGCCGGCGTGATGGAGGGCGTGTCGCTGGTGGGCTCCGGCTCGCTGGCCGACCGGCTGTGGTCCTCGTACGCGATCACCGTCACCGGCCTCGACGTGCCGACCGTCTCCGGCGCGATCAACGCGGTCCAGCCCGCCGCGCGCGCCCGCGTGACCGTCCGCATCCCGCCGGCCGGCGACCCGAAGACCACGGTGAACGCCGTGGTCGAGTTCCTGCGCCAGGTGGCGCCGTGGGGCGTTCAGGCGTCGTTCGGCGACTTCACCGTGGGCTCCGGCTTCCAGGCCGACTCCGGCGGCAAGGCGCGCGCGGCGCTCAACCGGGCGATGGAGCGCGCCTTCGGCCGCCCGCCGCGCGACGTGGGCGCGGGCGGCTCGATCCCGCTGGTGAACACGCTGCTCAAGCAGTATCCGGCGGCCGAGATCCTGCTCTTCGGCGCCGAGGACGAGGACGCGGCCATCCACGCCCCGAACGAGCGCGTCGACCTGGAAGAACTGCGCCGCACGGCCACCGCCGAGGCCCTGTTCCTGCACGAGCTGAGCCTGCCCTCCGCCCTGGGCGTCTGAGCACTCACGACCCCGGCCGGACCCTTGTTCCGGCCGGGGTCTCTCATGTCCCGGAGTGGCCGGGCGTCAGGCGCGGGGCGTCGGGGGTCGCTCGGGAGACCAGGCGGAGGCCGGTCTCCACCAGCGCCCAGCCCAGCCGTTGCCGCCACGCGGCGGGCCGGCGGTGGTGGCCGGCCTCGGCCTGAAGCTCTTGTGCCCGTACGCGTGCCACCAACAGGTACAGATCGGGATCCATCTCTGGCTCCTCAGGTCGTGAACGGGAATCCGTAGGCGTGCACGGCGACGTTCTCGCGGCCCTCCGTGTCGCCGGCTTCGATCGCCGCCTTGCCGTGGGCGCGCCACTTCGCGGCCAGGTCCCTGATCTCCTCGCCGAAGGCGCGCACCTCCTCGGCGGTCAGCGGCATCAGGTATTCGGCGCAGAAGGCGGCGTCGCGCCACTGCTGGGACCAGGCGGCCTGCGTGTCGAGGAAGGTGTCGTACATCTCGGTGAGCTGGCCGGCGTGGGTGCGCATCAGCGCGTTGTGGACCACGACGCCCTCCGGGGTGCCGCGGAAGTCCTCGTCCCTGGTGGAGACGCCGTCGGACGACGCCTGCCACCAGCGCTCGCGCCCGTCGCCGCGACCGGCCGCCGCCTCCTCGATGAGGCCGTTGGCGGCCAGCTTGCGCAGGTGGTAGCTGACCAGGGAGACCGCCTCGTCCACCTGGTCGGCGAGCTGCGAGGCCGTCGCGGTGTCCGCGACCTGGAGGGCGCGGTAGAGCTTCATGCGGAGCGGGTGGGCCAGGGCCTTGAGCGTGTCGAGGTCCTTGACCCGCCGCCTCTCGTGACTCGCCATGCTTCCACCCTAGATGCGAAAGAAAAATTGCGCAATAAAAATTGCGGAGTTGCGGTTCTCCGGGCTCGCGAAAGATCAACTGTCGGGGCGCTCGCCTAGGTTGGGGACATCGAGGAGAGGGGCAAGAGCCATGAGCGAATCACCAGACGCGGCCGCCGGGCAGGGGGCGACGTTCGCGCTGATCCACGGCGGCGGGAGCTCCGGCTGGGACTGGCATCTGGTCGAGGCCGAGCTGCGGTCGCGGGGCCACCGCACGGTGGCCGTCGACCTGCCGATCGAGGACGAGTCCGCCGGCCTGCTCGACTACGCCGACACGGTGGTCAGGGCGGTCGGCGACGACCCGCGCGACCTGGTCGTGGTGGCCCACTCGTGGGGCGGCTTCGTCGCCCCGCTGGTCTGCGACCGGCTGCCCGCCAAGCTGCTGGTGCTGGTCACGGCCATGATCCCGGCCCCTGGCGAGCCGCCGGGCGAGTGGTGGTCGAACACGGGATTCAGCTCGGGGAGCATGGACGACCAGATCGCGCTGTTCATGCACGACGTGCCCAAGGAGCTGGCCGAGGAGGAGCTCGCCAAGGGGCGGCCGCAGGCCGACAGGCCCTCCGCCGAGCCGTGGCCGCTGGCGGCGTGGCCCGACGTGCTTACGCGGTTCCTGCTCTGCCGCGACGACCGGTTCTTCACGCCGGAGTTCATGCGGCGGGTCGTACGCGACCGGCTCGGCGTCACGCCGGACGAGATCGGCGGCAGCCACATGGTCATGTTGTCGCGCCCCAAGGAGCTGGCCGACCGGTTGGAGGCGTATCTCACAGCGTGAGCGGATCCTCCATGGGCTATCTTTTGTACTGACTGGTCAGTTCAAGGGATGGGGTCGTGGTGATCGTCGCCAAGGGGTTGTC
>JABFVJ010000415.1 GCA_013362835.1 Nonomuraea sp.
TTCATGAACTGGGACGGGCTGGGGGAGAAGTCGTGGGCCGGGCTCGCGAACTTCGCCGACCAGCTCACCGACCCGCAGTTCGGCCGCGCGGTGTGGAACACGATCAAGCTCGCGTTCCTGACCGTGCCCGTCGGGCTCGGGCTCGCGCTGCTGATCGCGGTCGCGCTGAACACCATCAAGGGCAGCAACGTCTACCGCGTGGTCTACTTCATGCCGGTCGTCACCAGTTCGGTGGCGGTCGCCCTGATGTGGCAGGTCATCCTGGCCGGTGACGAGAACGGCGTGCTGAACACCTCGCTCCAGCGCTGGTTCGGCGTCAGCGGCCCCGACTGGCTGCTCGACCCCGGCTGGGTGATCGTGGCGATCGCCGTGGTGACGATCTGGTCGTCGCTCGGTCTGAACGTGGTGATCTTCCTGGCCGGGCTGCAGACGATCGCGCCGCAGGTGATGGAGGCGGCGCGGATCGACGGCGCCGGAAATTTCCGGATCTTCCGGTCGGTCACGCTGCCGCTGCTGTCGCCCACGATCTTCTTCTCCAGCGTGGTCGCGGTGATCAGCTCGTTCCAGGCGTTCGACCAGATCTACGTGCTGGTGGACCCGAAGGACAACGAGGGCGCGCGGACGATCGTCTATCACATCTACGACCTGGGCTTCACGAAGTTCGAGTTCGGCCCGAGCAGCGCCGCGGCCCTGATCCTGCTGGTGCTGACGCTGCTCGTGACGATGGCCCAGTTCGCGGCGCAGAAGCGCTTCGTCCACTACGACTCGTGAGGCGGTACGCATGAGATCACGGCAGATCGGCCTGCATGCCGCGCTCACGGTCGGCGGGCTGGCGATGTTGTTCCCGTTCGTCTGGATGCTGCTCACGTCCGCCAAGGGCGTGCGGCAGATGATCCACGACCCGACCGCCTGGCTGCCCACCCCGTGGAACTGGGCGAACTATCCCGACGCGCTGGCGACGATGCCGTTCGGGCTGGCGTACTGGAACAGCTTCTACATCGCCGCGCTGAACGTGGTGCTCACCCTGCTCACCTCGGCCATGGCCGCCTACGCCTTCGCGCGGATCAGGTTCAGGGGCTCGGGCGTGCTGTTCGTGCTGTTCCTGGCCACGCAGATGGTGCCGTCGCAGGTGACGATCGTGCCGCTCTACCTGATGCTGGCGAAGTTCGGCTGGATCGACTCGCACCTGGCGCTGATCTTCCCGACGCTGGCGAACCCGTTCGCGGTGTTCCTGCTGCGTCAGTTCATCAGGGCGGTGCCGGTCGAGCTGGAGGAGGCGGCCAGGATCGACGGCGCGGGCCGGTGGCGCTGCTTCTGGAGCATCGTCCTGCCCAACATCAGGCCGGGGCTCGGGGCGCTCGGCATCATCGTCTTCCTGGCGTCCTGGAACTCGTTCCTGTTCCCGTTGATCTTCCTGAACACGCCGGAGCTGTTCACCGTCCCGCTGCTGCTCAGCCAGTTCGCCCAGCAGCACGGCGCGACCGACTACGGGCAGATCCTGGCGGCCTCGGCGATCGCCGTGGTGCCGACGCTGATCGCGTTCCTGATCGGGCAGCGGAAGATCATCAACTCTATGGCCGCCTCGGGACTCGGAGGTAAGTAGATGCTGGACCTGCGGGAACGCCCGTTCACCGACCGCGGCTCGCGGCTGCTCGTCATGGCGGCCGACGACGGCTCGCTGCGCGTCGCCCGCGCGCTCTACGAGACCCGGCTCGACGACACGACCGTCCTGACGGGCCTGCGGTTCTTCGCGGGCTCCCGCGAGCTGCGCGTACGCCGCGCGCTGCCCGACCGGGTGGAGCTCGACGGCGGCGTGACCCTGGCCTTCGCCGGCCCCGAGACCCTGGTCGCGGTGGGCGAGGGGGCGCGGGCGGTCTGGGACGGCGGCGAGGCGGCGGTCGACGGCTGCCGCACGCTCGCCGGTCCCGAGACCGTGACCGACGGCGCCAGGGTCCTGGCCGAGGCCGCCGAGCGCTGGGCCGCCTGGTTCGCCAGGATGCCCGCCGTCCCCGGCGACCTGCGCGAACGCGCCGAGCAGGCGTGGTGGACGCTGGCGGTCAACCTGGTGGACATCCAGGGCAGGGAAGGTCTCATCCCCTCCAAGTACGGATATGTCGGCCTTTGGAACTGGGATTCGTACTTCCACGCCATCGCCCTCAGGCACGCCGACCCGGCGCTGGCCAGGGAGCAGATCCGCATCCTGCTCGACCACCAGCGCCCCGACGGCCTGATCCCCGACGTCGTCCACGACCACGGGGTGCTCGCCGAGACCACCGACCTGCCCCGCTCCGACCTCGCCAGGCTGGCCCAGCACGTCGGCGGCGAACCGCTCCGGCACGTGGTGCCCGTCACCAAGCCCCCGCTCACCGCGTGGGCCGTCTGGAAGATCCACGAGGTTGACCCTGACCCCGGCTTCCTGGCCGAGGTCTACGAGCCGCTGGTCAGGTCGCAGCGGTGGTGGTTCACCCACTCCGACCCCGACGGCGACGGCCTGGCCGAATACCTGCACCCGTACTCGTCGGGCCTGGACGACAGCCCCATCTGGGACCACGGCCCGAGAGCCGAGCCCCCCGACCTGAACTCCTACCTGGCCCTCCAGTACGACCGCCTCGGCGACATCGCCGCCGCGCTCGGCAAGAGCCCCGGCGAGTGGCGGGCGAGGGCCCAGGCGCTCGTGGACCGCATGATCGAACGCCGCTGGAACGGCCGCCGTTTCGTCACCAAGGTCGCCGGGGCGGGGGAGGCCGGCGTACGGACCCCGCTGGACCTGATGCCGCTGCTCACCGGCCGCCTCCCGGCCGGGATCGCCGACCGGCTGGTCGCCGACCTGACCTCGCCCGCCTTCTGGGGCGAGCGCCCGGTCCCCACCGTGGCCTTCGACGACCCGCGCTTCGACCCCGACGCCATGTGGCGCGGCCCGGTCTGGCTGAACGTCAACTACCTGCTGATCGACGGCCTGCGCCGGTCGGGCCACCCCGGCGTCGCCGCCGACCTGGCCGCGCGCACCCTGGCCATGGTGCGCGACGGCGGCGGTCTGTACGAGTACTGGAACCCGCTCACCGGGAAACGGGCCGGGCGGGCGACGACCGGCTTCGGTTGGTCGTCGGCCCTGTTCGTCGACCTCGCCCAGGAGGCGGCTAAGACGGCTTGACCAGGGCGAACGCGCCCCGCGTCAACGCCAGCAGCTCCTGGCTCACCGGCCCCTCGGCGAACGGCTTCGACGGATCGGTCGCCGACGTGGACACCACGTACGTCCGGCCGTCCGCCGTACGGGCGAGGAAGCTCATGGCCAGCAAGCCCGGCTCCGAGCCGCCCTTGTGCCACACGACCGGCCAGCGCGCCTGGTCCAGCCTCAGCCCGGCGTCGGTGATCGACAGGATCTCGCCGACCCGCGGATCGGACACCTTGGCCAGATGGGCGTAGGCCCGGCAGACCTGGACGGGCGAGGCGAACCACTCCAGCGTGTCCAGGTCGCGCGGCGCGGTCCACGGCCGCACCTTCGCGAGTGGCACAGTTGCGACGACCTTCGCCAGGTAGCCGCGCCGCGCGGCCGTGCCGAGCGACAGGTAACGCCTGGCGTGCCGGGGGTAGTCGGCGCCCTTGAGCACGAACAGCTCCCTGGTGGTCAGGAACGGCACGTTGCGCTTCGCGTCGCCGCCCCAGGCCCGTACGACCCGTTCGACCGTCTTGCGGCCCGCCTTGTCGATCAGCAGGTCGGTGGCGGTGTTGTCGCTGATGGAGATCATCAGCCGGGCGGCCTCCAGCACGGTCACCTTGCTGCCGTCGGGACGGTTCTGCAGCTCGCCGCTCGGCAGGCTCTTCAGCTCCGGCGTGATCGTGAGCTCGGTGTCCCAGCCGAAGGCGCCGCTCCTGATCCGTTCGGCGACCGCGCCGAGCACGTACAGCTTGAACATCGAGCCGAGGGGGCGGGCCTCGTTCGCGCCGACGGCGTGCAGCGGGCGGCAGCGGTCGTCGCCGGTCACCTCGGCGGCGACGAAGCCGGCGCGCGGCGCGGCCGATCGCAGCCGCGCGTCCAGCTCGGCCCAGCTCGACGGCGTCGGCGCGCTGAACTGGAGGTAGTCGATCTTGCCGGTGTCGTCGACCGAGAGCGCGAGCGTGATCGCCGTGCCGGCCACCGTGACGACCGCCGTCAGCGACCGGTCCTGGGCCTGGTCCAGCTTCGTGAGCCGCATGCCGCCGAACGCGGCCAGGGCCTGGTTGAGCTGCGCCGGAGGGATCCGCGCGAGGAAGCCCGGCGCGAAGTGCGCGGCCAGCTCGGCGTCCGCGACGGGCAGCCGCGTGGTCACCTCCAGCAGCCAGCGCAGCTGCCGTCCCACGGGCGTGCCGGGAACCTCGACGCCCGCCCGCGCGGCGGCCGCAGTCGGGCTCACGGCGGCCTGGGCGCCGACCGGCGTCACGGTCGGTGTCA
>JABFVJ010000441.1 GCA_013362835.1 Nonomuraea sp.
GCCCCCGGCATGGGCCCGGCCGGCTCGCCGTGCGCCTGCGCCAGATGCAGCGCCCCGCCGAGCGCCGTGCCCGAGTCGCCGGCGGCGGGCTGCGCCCACACCTCCTCGAACGGCCCCTCGGCCAGCAGCCTGGTGTTGGCCACGCAGTTGAGCGCCACACCGCCGGCCAGGGCGAGCCGCCGTTCGCCGGTGCGCTCGTGCAGCCAGCCGGCCAGCTCCAGCAGCACCTCCTCCAGCCGCGTCTGCACGCTGGCGGCCAGGTCGGCGTGGTCGGACGTCCAGGGCTCGCCCTTGGCCAGCGCCTTGACGTAGACGTTCCAGTCGACCGGCTCGACGCGGAAACCGCCGTCGCCCGTGGTGTGGACGATCTCGCGCAGCGACTCCAGGTGGCGCGGCCTGCCGTAGGAGGCCATGGCCATGACCTTGTACTCGTCGCTGGAACGCAGGAAGCCGAGGTGCTGGGTGACGTCCTCGTACATGAGGCCGAGCGAGTGCGGCAGCTCCTGGGCGGCCAGCACCTCCAGCTCGCCGTCGCGGTAACGTCCGGCGAGGTGGGAGACGTTCTCGCCGCGCCCGTCGCACACCAGCACCGCGCAGTCACGCCACGGGGACGCCAGGCCCGCCGAGGCGGCGTGCGCCACGTGGTGCGGCACGTACGAGACCTGCCCCGGGTCCAGCCCCGGCAGCGCCGTGGCCAGGAAGGCGGGCGCGCGGATGGCGTACCTGGTGCGCAGGTCCTCCCAGTCGCCCTCGGGACGCTGGATCACCAGGGCCGGGTCGTAGGAGTAGGCGACCGCGTCGAGGTCCTCGGGGGCGAGACCCGCCTCGCGCAGGCACCACGCGGCGGCCTGCTCGGGCAGCTCCCACGCGGAGAACGCCAGCGGCCGCTTGCCGTGTTTGCGGCGGCTGAAGCGCTCCTCCTCCGCCGCGGCCACGACCTTCCCGTCGACGACCAGCGCCGCGGCCGGGTCGTGGAAGATCGCGTTGATGCCGAGAAACTTCATCGATTCCTCCCCCACAGGATGTCGAGAACCGCTACCGAGAGAAGCGGCTCTCAAACATCGCGCGACGCGACGAGATGCGGAAACACGCGCAACCGCCTGGCGTTGGTCACTCTAAGTAGTTGTTTGCCGGAGGGTGCCCCGGGTAGCTGCCGGACACGCGACGGAGGTGAAAGGTGTTCGAAAAGCGACGTCCCGGTGCGGTGCTCTTCGACCGGGACGGAACCTTGATCAGAGACGTGCCGTACAACGGTGACCCGAGCCTCGTCGAGCCCATGCCGGGCGCGGTCGAGGCCCTGCACAGGCTCCGCCGGGCCGACGTGCCCGTCGCGGTGGTCACCAACCAGTCGGGCGTGGCCAAGGGCCTGCTCTCGCCGGACGAGATGGACCAGGTGAACGCCAAGGTGGAGGAGCTGCTCGGGCCGTTCGACGCGTGGGCCATCTGCGTGCACGACGACGCCGACGGCTGCACCTGCCGCAAACCGGCGCCGGGGCTGGTGATCAGGGCGGCCGCCGTCCTCGACGTCAGCCCGCGCGACTGCGTGGTCGTGGGCGACATCGGCAGGGACATGGAGGCGGCCAGGGCCGCGGGGGCCCGTGGCATCCTCGTCCCGACCCGGCAGACGCTGGAGGAGGAGATCGAGCAGGCCGCCGAGGTCGCCGAGGATCTGGGCGACGTGGTCGACCGGGTGCTGAGCGCGCCCGAGGCGCCCGTGGCGGCGGCCTCGTCCGCGCCGTGGGCCAGAGCCATGGGTTGGAGCCGCTGGTGAACATCCTCATCTGGCACGTCCACGGCTCGTGGACGAGCGCCTTCATCCGGGGCGCCCACCAGTACGTCCTTCCGCTCGTCCCCGGCCGTGGTCCCGACGGCCGGGGACGCGCCGCCACCTACGACTGGCCCGCCGGCGCCCGCGAGGTGCCCTACGACCGGCTCCGCGACGAGCCGGTCGACGTGGTGGTCTACCAGCGCCCGCACGAGATCGACCTGGCCCGCGAATGGCTCGGCCGCCCGGTGCCCGGCGTGTACGTCGAGCACAACACCCCGGCCGGCGACGTCCCGCGCACCCGGCATCCGCTGTCGGACCAGACCGGCATCCCGATCGTGCACGTGACGCACTTCAACGAGCTGTTCTGGGACAACGGCCGGGCGCGCACGCGGGTGATCGAGCACGGCGTCCCCGACCCCGGCCACCTGTACACCGGCGAGCTGGCGAGGGCCGGCGTGGTCGTCAACGAGCCCGTACGCCGTACCAGGGTCGCCGGCACCGACCTGCTGCCGCGCTTCGCCGAACGGGTGCCGCTCGACGTGTTCGGCATGAAGGTCGAGGGCCTGCCGTACGGCACGTACGAGGACCTGCCGCAGCACGTCATGCACGCCGAGCTGGCCCGCAGGCGCGCCTACCTGCACCCCTACCGCTGGACCTCGCTGGGCCTCGCGCTCATCGAGGCCATGACCCTCGGCCTGCCGGTCGTCGCGCTGGCCACGACCGAGGCCATCGAGGCGGTGCCGGAGGAGGCCGGGGTCATCTCCACCAAGCTCGGCGTCCTGACCGAGGCGCTGCACGGCTTCGTCGAGGACCCCGAGCGGGCCGCCCAGGCGGGCAAGGCCGCCCGCGCCGCCGCCCTGGCGAGGTACGGCCTCCCCAGGTTCCTCGACGACTGGGACCGGCTGCTGGCCGAGGTATGACGCCAGAAGGCATGGGTAGGCGCGAAGGTCATGATGATGCTCAACTGGTCGCGCAGGGCCGCCTGCCTGGACCTGGACCCGGAATTGTTCTTCCCGATCTCCGTCGAGGGGCCGAGCCGCTCACAGGTCGAACGGGCCAAAGGGGTGTGCGGGCGGTGCCCCGTACGGGAGCCGTGCCTGGCGTACGCGCTGGACACCAGGCAGGCGCACGGGGTGTGGGGCGGCACCGATCCCGAGCAGCGGCGCGAGCTCAGCTCGGCTGCAGTGCCTCGGCAAGGAAGCGCGCCCGCTCCTCAGCTTCGAGGTGGTCGCTGAACAGCACGCCGTCGAGATGGTCGGCCTCGTGCTGCAGCACCCGGGCCAGCACGCCCAGCGCCCGCAACGTCACCGGCTTGCCGAACATGTCGCGCCCGCGCGCGGTGACCATGTAGGAGCGTTCGAGCGGCCGCCACATGCCGGGGGCCGACAGGCACGCCTCGTCGGCGACCACGCGCCGCTCCGACAGCTCCAGGCGCGGATTGACCAGATGCCCTGACCTGCCGTCGTAGGAATAGACCAGCACCCGCACCGGCTCGCCGAGCTGCGGAGCCGACAGGCCCGCCCGGCCCGCCCCGGCGCGCAGCGTGGCCGTCAGGGACTTCACCAGCCGCCGCAGCTCCCGGTCGAAGTCGTGGACCGGCGCCGCCACCTCGCGGAGCACCGGATCGTCGAACACGCGAATAGGCCGGACCGTCACCCGCAACTCCCCGATACGCCGCGATCGTCATGCCGAACGTTTCCCGCCGCCGCGCCCCCTCAACCCTGGAACCCCACGCTTGTAGCACAGCGGTAACAGAGGAGACCCAGGGGCGAAACCACCTGAAAGCAGTATCGGAGGGTGATCTCACTTGCGTCACGCACGCCTGTGATGCCTGGCCGGGTGCTCGGGGCCCGGCCAGGCCAGGACGACTACCAGGAGGTACCTGCATGAGCGCGCTTTCCCCGGAGGGAGGCTCCTCCCCGGAGACGGCGCCGGACGCGCTGTCGGGATTCACCATCGGCGTCACCGCCACCCGCCGGCGCGAGGAGTTCGGCGCGCTGCTGGAGCGGCGCGGCGCCCGCGTGGTCAGCGCCCCCGCGATCCGCCTGGTGCCCCTGGCCGAGGACACCGACCTGCTCGCCGCCACCAGGTCCAGCCTCCAGGGCCCGCTGGACGACGTCGTCGTCACCACCGGCGTCGGATTCCGCGGCTGGATGGCCGCCGCGGAAGGCTGGGGGCTGTCCGGTGACCTCGGCGACCACCTGTCCAAGGCCCGCCTGCTCACCCGCGGCCCCAAGGCCAGGGGAGCGGTGCGCGCCGCCGGGCTCACCGACCACTGGACGCCGCCCACCGAGTCCTGCGACGAGGTCAAGCGCTACCTGCTCGCCCAGGACCTGAACGGCCGGCGCATCGCGGTGCAGCAGCACGGCGAGCCGCTCACCGAGTTCGTGGCCGACCTGCGGCAGGCCGGGGCCGAGGTGATCGAGATCCCGGTCTACCGCTGGCTGCCCTACCGCGACATGGCGCCGCTGCGCCGCCTGATCACCCAGACGATCTCCGGCTCGATCGACGCGGTCGCCTTCACCAGCGCGCCCGCCGTCCACGCCATGCTCGGCGCGGCCCGTTCGGAGGGGCTGGAGGACGCGCTGCTCGCCGCGTTCGGCGGGCCGGTCGTGGCCGCCTGCGTCGGGTCCGTCACCGCAGATCGGA
>JABFVJ010000297.1 GCA_013362835.1 Nonomuraea sp.
GCTCGTACGGCGGGACAGACGGCCTGCCGTCGGCGAACGTCCGGATCTCGTCATCCATGCTGGGGCTCCTCTGCTGCGAAGGGGTCGATGCCGCCGAGCGCCCTGCGTACCTTGACGCGGAGCCGGTGCAGCCTGGACCGGACGGTGCCGACCGGGACGCCGAGCGCGCGGGCCGCGTCCTCGTAGGTCAGGTCGGCCCACGCCACGAGCAGCAGCAGGTCGCGTTCGCTCGCGCTGAGCCCGGTCAGCGCCCTGGCCAGGCGGGGCTGGAGCTGCTCGGCGGTGACCCGGTCGGCGCTGCGGTCGTCGAACGTGCCGGGACGCTCGGCGCTCATCCTGGCCAGGGCCGCGTTGCGCCGCCGCTCGGCCCTGCGGTGCTGGGACACGACCTTGGTCGCGATCCCCTACAACCAGTGCCGGGCGTCGGGCAGGGAACGGTCGGAGCGGCCGCGCGCGCGGAAGGCGACGAGGAAGACCTCCCCCGTCACGTCGTCGGCCAGCTCGGCGCCGAGCCGGCGGGCGGCGTACCTGTGGATCTCGTCGGCGTGCCGGTCGAACAGCGCCGCGAAACGCTCCGGGTCGCCCAGCGAACGCCCGATCAGGGCCGAGTCGTCCAGCGTTTCGGTTGTGTCCTCGACACTCACCACGTCCGGTCCTCTCTCATGCGGTCACCCTGTTGTTGGCCGCAGATCGGAGCCCGGTTCCCACTTTTTCCGGCTATGTCGTGAGCCGCCACGCCTCCATGCCGTCGGGAGCCGCGTCCCTGCCGAACCCGGCCGCGCCCAGCTCGGCGGCCAGCCGTTCGCCCGTGGGCCGGTGGACCGCGCTGGTCACCTCGTGCTCGCTGATCACCACGCCGCGCTGCCTGACCCGGTAGAGGAAGCGCGAGCGCACGGTCTCGCCGGACACCTCGACCACCTGGCCCCAGATCTCGTACGTGTGCCTCCCGACCTGGTACGACCCCATGACCGCGAGCTCACCCGGCTTCGGCGCGGCCCGGTCGCGCCAGTTGAACAGCAGCAGCCCGCCCGGTTCGAGCTGCCTGGCCACCACCCGCCACAGCTCCTCGCGCTCCTCCGCCGGGAACGCCTGGAGCACCGAGATCATCACGACCGCCTCGACCGGCTCGTCCACGTCCACGTCGAGCGCCCCGTACGGCAGCACGGTGACGCGGCGCCGCGCCTCCTCGCTCCCGGCCACCCGCGACAGCAGCACCGACCGCATGGCGTGGGCCGGCTCGACGGCGTAGACCTCGGCGGGCGTCTCGCGCACGATCAGCTCGGTGATCAGCCCGGTGCCCGCGCCGATCTCCATGACGCTGCGCCGCACCCCTTTGAGCAGCGGCGGCAGCAGCTCGCGGACCACGGGGACGTGCCCGTCCTCGTGCCACAGGTCGTAGAAGGGCACGGCCAGGGAGTATTGGTCGTCGTTCATGGGATCAGTTCTACGACAGGCGGGCCGAGTCGATCGGCCTTACGCCGTCGCCCGTCGAGTCGTACCAGGTGACCTGGTCGGGGAGGGTCAGCGTGGCCACCGCGTTCTGGAACCACGGCCCCTTGACCACCCGCCACCTGAACGGCGGCCGGGGGATCCCGGCCAGCCGCGCGAGCAGGCCGCCCACCACGGTCGCCAGGCCGAACTGGGTGAGCACGTTGGCCCAGCGCAGCAGCCTGCTGAGCGGGTTGCGGATCGGCGAGCAGACGACCTGGTGAATCTGCCCGGCCGACGCCTTGGCCAGGTAGGAGTAGTGCACGTCGCCCGAGAGGATCACCACCGGCTTGCCGAGCCCGGCCAGCAGCCTGGCCAGGTCCTCGAACGAGCGGCGGAAGGCCGCCCAGTGCTCCAGGTCGACGAACTGCCTGAGCTGCTCCGACCACTTCCGCACCGTGCCGCCCCATTTGCCGTCGCACAGGGCCTCGTTCCAGTTCTGCACGCCGTGGACGCCCTCGGGCAGCAGGAACGGGATCGACGAGCCGATCACCAGCCGCTCTGCGGGCGCGGCGACCTGCTCCTCCAGCCAGGCCCACTCCTGCGCGTCGAGCATGCGCCGGTCGCCGGGCGTGAGCTGCCTGGCGCACCTGGTGTCGATCATGATGAGCCTGGTGCCGCCGAGCTCGCGGGAGTAGCTCCAGCGGTTGCTGGCGGGCTCGGCGTCGGCCTTCTCGGCGAACGCGTCGAGCACCGCCCCGCCGTCGCCCTCCTCCTCGGTGAGGGCCCGTGCCAGCGGGTCGGCCGCGCGCTCGGCGGGCGACATGTTCCCGAGGTGCTGATAGATCCAGTACGCCCCGAGCCCCGCCACCACGCGCCGCTGCCACCAGCTCGTCCGCGCCATCTTCTCCCGCCAGGGCTGGGAGGTGTTCCAGTCGTCGCGCAGGTCGTGGTCGTCGAAGATCATCGCGGTGGGCACCGTGGACAGCAGCCAGCGGATCTCGGGGTCGGTCCACGCCTGGCGGTAGAGCTCGGCGTACTCCTCGAAGTCGGCGATCTCGCCCTGCGGCTCGGTGTCCCTGCGGGCGTGGATGTAGTCGAGCATCTGGGGCGAGGGGTTGTCGGCGTAGACCTGGTCGCCGAGGAGCAGCAGCAGGCCGGGCCAGTCGTCGTCGCCGGCGCTCATGAGGCTCACGCCGTAGGCGCGCAGCACGTCGTCGCCGTGCGTGCGGACGTGCGCCGAGTCGTGCGGCACGCTCGTACGGCACGAGCCGAACGCCAGCTTGCGCGGCCCTTCCGCGGGCATCAGGCGGATCCGGCTGGCCGGGCGACCCGCCATGGGCCATACCTGGTCCCCGTCGAGGCTGACGGAGTAGGAGGAGATATCCTGGGACAGGTCAACGAGATCCACGATCGCGTAGTGGTGACCGTGCACGGTGAAGGTGGGCGACCGATAAGCCCTGCCTGCCGCCTCGACGGCGACCGTACAGGGCTCACTGGTCTCCACCCAGATCGAGGCGCTGACCGAGTCGACGTGTCGCAACATCGGCCCAACCACGAGTGCGGGCATGCAACCCCCCGGATTTCGACGATTCGGCACACTCTCGCTCGTTAGCCTGCCAGAGTGGCACGTTCCCAGCACCTCGATCATCAGCTTGGATTTCTCTCCATAACCTAGGCAAGGTCAAACTGCCCGCCCTAGGATGATCGAGACAACAACGCCCAAGTGGGATGGCAACGGCGCCTTTTCCCACAAAATGGGCGTACATACAGGAGGAATCTCTTCCATGAGCATCATGGTGCCGTCAACGACGCCGGCGCTGATCACACCTGGTCAACAGGCGCTCGACTCCGCTCTCCACCAACTCCATCAGGCCGCCGGACATCTCGGGCTCGACGACGGGCTCCGCACGATGCTGGCCACGCCCCGCCGCTCGCTGACCGTCTCGGTCCCGGTGCGGCGCGAGGACGGCCGGATGGACGTCGTCCAGGGTTACCGCGTCCAGCACAACGTCTCGCGCGGCCCCGCCAAGGGCGGCATCCGGTTTCATCCCAGCACCGACATCCACGAGGTCACCGCCCTCGCGATGTGGATGACGTGGAAGTGCGCGCTGGTCGGCATCCCGTACGGCGGCGCCAAAGGCGGCGTGGCCGTGGATCCCACCGCGCTCACCACGATCGAGCTGGAACGACTCACCCGCCGCTACGTCAATGAGATCCTGCCGCTGATCGGCCCGGAGAAGGACATCCCGGCCCCCGACGTCGGCACCGATGAGCAGACCATGGCCTGGATCATGGACACCTACAGCGTCAACGCGGGCTACTCGGTGCCCGGCGTGGTCACCGGCAAGCCGATGACGCTGGGCGGCTCGCTCGGCCGCACCGGATCGACGTCGCGCGGGGTGCAGATCGCGACGCTCTCCGCGCTCGGGCGCTCGCCCGAGGGCGTGACCGTGGCCGTCCAGGGGTTCGGCAAGGTGGGCGCCCTGGCCGCGCAGTACCTGTCGGACGCGGGCTGCAAGGTCGTCGCCGTGTCCGACGTGACCGGCGCCGTGTACGCCGGCGGCGGGCTCGACGTCGCGCACGTACGCGCCTGGGTGGCCGAGACCGGCGGCGTGACGGGCTACCCGCACGCCGACGCGATGGCCCACGACGACCTGTTCGAGCTGGACGTGGACGTGCTCGTCCCGGCCGCGCTCGAAGGCGTGATCACCGAGGCCAACGCGCCTCGCGTACGCGCCCGGCTGATCGTGGAGGGCGCCAACGGCCCCACCACGCCCGAGGCCGACGAGATCCTGAACGCCAACGGGACCACCGTGGTGCCGGACATCCTGGCCAACGCGGGCGGGGTGATCGTGTCGTACCTGGAGTGGGTGCAGAACATGCAGGCCTACTCGTGGAGCTCGCGCGAGGTCGAGGTGAAGCTGCGCGACCTGATGGAGGGCGCGTTCGCCGAGGTCAAGTCGCTGGCGGCCGAACGCGG
>JABFVJ010000439.1 GCA_013362835.1 Nonomuraea sp.
GCCGGGCCCGGTCAGGGCTGGTGGGACGCCGGGTTCCTGATCCTGGGCATGGTGCTGATCTTCGGCGGCCGGCTGCCGCAACACATGGGCGAGGTGATCGATCTGTGCCGCACCACCACCTGAGCCACACCTGGGCCGTGCCGGTGCTCGTCGCGGTCCTCACGTACGCGGTGCTGGCCTCGCGGGAGACCTGGAGCCGGTGGCGTACCGCGAGCTTCGTCACCGGCGGCGCGCTGGTGACCGTCGCGCTCACCGATCCCGTGGCGACGCTGGCGACGACCGACTTCCGCGGCCACATGCTGCAACATCTGCTGCTCGGCATGCTGGCGCCGCTCGCCCTCGTCATGGGCGCGCCGGTGACGCTGCTGCTGCGCGCGCTGCCCGCCGCGCACGCCCGCCGCGTGGGCCGGACGCTGCGGAGCCCCGCCGTCCACGCCGTGGCGAACCCGTGGACGGCGCTGCTGCTCAGCGTGGGCGGCATGGCCGCGTTGTACTGCACGCCCCTGTACACGCTCGTCCCCGCGCCGGTCGCGCACGCGCACTTCCTGCTGGCCGGCTGCCTGTTCGCCTGGGTCGTCGCCGGTCCCGACCCCGCGCCGCGCCGTCCTCCGGTCCCGGTGCGGCTCGGCGTGCTGGGCGCGGCGATCGCCGTGCACGCGGGGTTGTCCCAGGTCATGTACGCCGGATGGCTGGACCTTCCGGTGCCGGGCGACCAGCTCAGGGGCGCGGCCGAGATCATGTACTACGGCGGCGACGTGTCGGAGCTGCTGCTCGCCCTGGCCGTCGCGGTCACCTGGCGGTCGAGGCGCGTGCCGGAGACCGTCCTGCCGGGCCTCACCGTACGGGTGCCGGGCGAGCCGGAGCCCGTCCGCCGTCCCCGTGTCCCCGACCGCGTACGCCCGGTGGCGGCGCTCGTCCCGCTCACCCCGTACGAGTACGGCGACGAGCTGGACGAGCCGGACCCGGCCGACCTCTGAGGACGGCGTTTTCGCTCGCGGCGATTCCGCTGACAGCTTGGCCGCCTTCCGCGTCCGGGCGGCGGGGGCCAGAGTGAGGTGCCATGAGAATTTTGGTGCTGGGCGGCTCGGAGTTCGTCGGACGGGCCTTCGTCGAGGAGGCCCTGGCCCTGGGCCACGACGTGACGACGTTCAACCGGGGCAGCCGCGACCCGCTCCCCGGGGTGACCGCCCTGGTCGGCGACCGGTCGGCTCCCGGCGGTCTGGCGGCCCTGGAGGGCGGCGAGTGGGACATCGTGGTCGACACCTGGTCGTGGGCCCCCTCGGCGGTGCGCGACGCGGCCGCGCTGCTGTCGGGCCGCGCGGGGAGCTATGTCTACGTCTCCAGCAGGTCCGTCCACGCCGAGCCGGTGCCGTTCGGCGCCGACGAGAGCGCGCCGGTGGTCGAGGCGTCGGCCGACGACGGCGCCGGCGCCTACGCCGCCAACAAGAGGGGCGGCGAGCTCGGCGCGGTGGCCGCGTTCGGCGAGCGGGCGCTGCTGGCCAGGGCCGGCCTGATCATCGGCCCCCACGAGAACATCGGGCGGCTGCCGTGGTGGCTCACCAGGATCGCCCGGGGCGGCCCCGTGCTCGCCCCAGGCCGCCCCGGCCTGCCGCTGCAGTACATCGACGCCCGCGACCTGGCCCTGTGGTGCCTGCGAGCGGCCGGCGAAGGGCTCGGCGGCCCCTTCAACGTGGTGAGCCCCACGGGCTTCGTCACCATGGGCGACGTGCTGGAGACCTGCGTCAAGGTCACCGGATCCGATGCCGAGCTGCGCTGGACCGACGAGGAGACGATCCTCGCGGCGGGCGTCGAGCCGTGGTCCGACCTGCCGATCTGGCTGGTGGGCGACGACTACGCCTTCCTGCACGGCGGCGACGTGTCCAGGGCGGTCGCGGCGGGGCTGCGCTGCCGTCCGGTCGAGGAGACGGTGGCCGACACGTGGGCGTGGCTGCGGAGCATCGGCGGGCAGGCGCCCCTGCGGCCCGACCGCCCCCCGGTCGGCCTCGACCCCGACGTCGAGGCGCGGCTGCTGGAAGGGTGAGCGCGGGAGGGGCCGGCGCCTACTGCGAGCGTGACCTGATGAGGTCGTAGAGGGCGGCGGCGAGGGCCACCAGCACGAACGCCAGCACCACCAGCAGCCCGTGCCGGAAGGCCGTCGCCCAGCCCTGCGGCAGCGCGCCGAAGAACGTCGATCCCGCCGCCGCGATGCCGATCGCCGAGCCGAGCCGCTGGCCCGTCTGCAACACCCCGGCCGCGCTGCCGCCGCCCTCGGGCGGCACCTCCGACAGCGTGATCGCCTGGTTCGGCGAGATCACCAGGCCGCTGCCGATGCCCGCGACGAGCAGCGGCAGCGCGGTCGCCGCGCCCACGCCGGTGCCCGGCACCAGCAGCGTCGCCGCCATGGTGGCGAGCAGCCCGGCGATCACCGTGCCCAGCCCCGCCGCGACGACCTTCCTGCCCGCCCGCCCGACGAGCCGGCCGCCGACCACCGACGCGCTCGCCGACCCGATCGCGAACGGCGTGATCGCCAGTCCCGCGAGCAGCGGGCTGTAGCCCCTGCCGTTCTGCAGGTAGAGGGTGAAGATGAAGAAGATCCCGGTGAACCCGGCGAAGTAGAACAGCGCGATGGCCGACCCGAGGCTGTAGGAGCGCCTGGCGAACAGCGCCAGGTTCACCAGCGGCTCCCTGCGGTACAGCCGCTCCCACACCACGAACCCGGCCAGCACCGCGAACGAGGCCGGCACGAGCAGCCACTTGGCCTGCCCCTGCCACTGGTGCTGCTGGATGAACGGCAGCAGCAGCCCCGCCACGCCCACCCCGAGCAGCAGCACGCCGACGGGGTCCATGCTCTCCCGCCGCCCGCCCCCCGCGGCGACCGGGGCGGGCAGCACCTTCCAGGCCAGCGGCAGCAGCACGATCCCGATCGGCACGTTCACCAGGAACACCCACCGCCAGCCCTGCTCGGCCCCGAACCCGGTGACCAGCGCGCCGCCGATCAGCGGCCCGGCGGCCGTGGAGACGCCGATGGTGGCCCCGAGCGCGCCGAAGGCCCGCCCCCGCTCGTGCCCGCGGAACATCTGCTGGATCAGGCCGGAGACCTGCGGGTTCAGCATCCCGGCCGCCAGGCCCTGCACCAGCCTCGCCGCGATCAGCAGCGGCATGGTCCAGGCGAAGCCGCAGGCCGCGCTGGACAGGGTGAACAGCACCACGCCCCACATGAACAGCGTCCTGCGGCTCCGCGCGTCGCCGAGCCGGCCGGCGGGGACCAGGAGCAGGCCGAACGTCAGCGCGTAGCCCGACAGGGTCCACTGCAGGCCGTCCTCCGAGGCGTGCAGGCCCTCGCGGATCGAGGGCAGCGCGACGTTGACGATGCTCACGTCCAGGCCCGACATGAACGCGGCCACCAGGCACACCGCCAGCGCCCGCCTGCGCGTGTCGACCTCGGACGCCTGCATCGCGACCTCTCTGCGGGACGGGAGCAACGATCGTGATTCCCGTCAGGCTGGGAAATATCGTCTTTGGCGGACAATGATTTCTTTGCCGGTCCCCGCGTGAAGGAGCGAGCATGGACACGACCGCCGTGGAGCGCAACGGCATCAACGCCGTCCCAGAAGGCGAGCGGCACGGCAGACCGTCGGACCTCTTCTGGCCCTGGGCCGGGTCGAACCTCTCCCTGTTCGGCGTGGCCTTCGGCGTGTACGTCGTCGGCCTCGGCCTGGGCGTCGTCCCCGCGATCGTCACCGGCGCCATCGGGTACGCGCTGTCGTTCCTGCTGGTCGGCCTGGTCGCCATCGGCGGCAGCAGATCAGGCGTGCCGACGATGACGCTGGGCCGGGCGCCCTTCGGCTACCAGGGCAACAAGCTGCCCGCGCTGTTGTCGTACGTCTCGAACGTCGGCTGGGAGATCGTGCTCGTCACGCTCTCGGCGCAGAGCGGCGCCGCCATCCTCCGGCGCGTGGCGCCCGGCATCCCCGAGACGACCGCCACCGCGGCCTGCTTCGCCGTCGCCGCCCTGGTCGTGATCGCCGTCGGCGTGTACGGCCACGCCATGATCATGGCCGTCCAGCGTTACCTGACGTACGCGTTCGTCGTGCTGACGGTCGTCTACGTGATCCTCATGGTCCCCAAGCTCGGCGGCTCGCTGGAGACGTCGGCGGGGCCCGGCGGCTGGCTGGGCGGGATCATCCTGGCCATGACCCTGCTCGGCCTCGGCTGGGTCAACTGCGGCGCCGACTACTCGCGTTACCTGCCCGCCGCCTCCAGGCCCAGGTCGGTGGCCCTGTGGACGACGCTGGGCGGGGCGCTGCCGCCGGTGGTGCTGCTGGTCTTCGGCGTGCTGCTGGCGGGCGGCGATCCGAAGCTGGCGGAGGCGGCGGGCGGCGACCCCGTGGGCGCGCTGGCGGCGGCGCTGCCGACCTGGTTCCTGCTGCCGTACCTGCTGACCGCCATCGGCGGCTTCCTGGCCGGGGCGATCATGGACATCTACTCGTCGGGGCTGTCGATGCTGGCGCTCGGCGTACCGATCAGGCGGCACTACGCGGTGCTGATCGACGGCGCGCTCATGGTGCTCGGCGGCTACTACCTGCTGTTCGTCTCCGACGGCTTCTTCGGCACCTTCCAGGCGTTCCTGGCGATCATCGGCGTGGTGATGGCCGCCTGGGTGGCGATCTTCCTGGTGGACATGTGGCGGCTGCGGGCCGGGGGCCGGGCCTACGACGAGCGGCTGCTGCGTCCTGGGGCGCCGGCGGTCAACTGGGCGGGGCTGGCGTCGCTGGTCGTGGCCTCGGCCGTGGGACTCGGGCTGATCACCTCGGGGGACCGGCACATCGCCGCGGCCGTCGGCTACCTGATGAGCGACGAGCTCAAGGGCGGCACGTTCGGGGCGGCCAACGTGGGCGTGGTCATCTCCCTGCTGCTGGCCGGGCTGCTCTACTTCGTCCTCACCCTGCGCCGCCGCTGACCTACCGCGCCGCGGAAAGTCTCCGTTACTGTAGGTGAGCGATGGAGGACTTTCCGTTGTCGTCGGCGCTGCGGCTGCTCAGGTGGGCGGTCCACGGCACGTTCTGGGCGTTGCTGGTGATCGCGCTGGTCGCGGCGCTGCGCGAGGAGCGGGCGGTGGAGCTCGCCGGAGGCGTGCTGCTCGGCGCCCTCTACGGCGCTCTGCACGGCTCGGGCCCGGCCCTCGGGCGGGTGTGGCTGGGCCTGGTGACCGCGTGCTGGGTGGCGCTCGCCGTCGCGGCCCCGGAGTTCGTGTGGCCGGCGTTCCCGCTGCTGTTCGCCTACCTGCGGCTGCTGCCGCTGTGGGCGGCGATGTTCGGCGTCACGGTGATGACGTCGGCGGCGATCATGGCGGCGGGGTGGCACGCGGGCGAGCTGTCGGCCGCGCTCGTCGTCGGGCCCGCCGCCGGGGCCGCCGTCATGACGTCGCTGGCGCTGGCCTACGAGGCCCTGAGCGGCATGCGGGCCGGATGACCTCAGCCGGGATCGGGCCTGCGCCAGGTGTCGAACCGCATGACCGGCGGGCTCATCTGATCCTTGAACAGCTTCGCCCTGGTCAGGCAGTCGGGGCACACGGGCTGGGGCCTCGACCTGGCCAGCGCCTCCGGGGTCGGCTCCCGTTGGGTGCCGAGCACCGACCGGTCCGGAGGCAGGCCGGTCTCGGGATCGATGGTGATCGTGGTGACGTTCGCGGGGGTGTACGGGAAGGTGCGCTTGCACGCGCAGCAAGTGCCGATCGTGGTGATGTGCTCGTCTTCCATGGGATCCGCCCTCCTTCTCCGCACCGTACATCGTGCTCAGGGATTGCGGCGCAACGCCCATTCGACGGCCGGGCAGCGGTCCATGACGACGTCGAGCCCGGCATCGCGGGCGCGGCGGGCGGCGGCCTCGTCGATCACGCCGATGGGCAGCCAGACGGCGGCGGCCCCGGCCGCGACGGCGTCGTCCACGACCTGGCCGGCGTACTCCGAGCGCCGGTAGACGGCGACGACGTCGGCCTTGACGGGCACCTCCGACAGCGTCGCGTAGCCGGGCTCGCCGAGCACGGGCTTGGCGTCGGGGTGCACGGGGACGATCGTCCTGCCCCGTGCCTGGATCATGCGGGCCTGGTCGTACGCGGTGCGGCCCGGGTCGTCGCCCAGCCCCACGAACACCCACGTCCGAGCCTCGTGCAGAAGGCGTCTGATGACACGCTCATCGGCGAAGTCGTCCATGTCACGGTTCAACGTGCCCGGCCGCCCGGGGCTTCCCTGCGGGGTGTGTTTCAGATCACATTCCGAGGGGTACGGCTTGTCGCGTCCTCTGGTGTTCAGGAGCCCCGGATGTCCCTGATCACGCTGACTCCCGCCGCTCGTGACGCGCTGCGCGCCGGCGAAGTGGTCTTCTTCGACTGGCATGTGACCGGCCTGTGCTGCGCCGACGCGGGCGAGTTCTCCGTCCGGCCGCTGCCCAGGTCGCGGCTGCCCCGCCGGGCCCGCAGGCTCGGCACCGACCTGGTCTACGCCCACCCTGCCGCCTGGGCGCATCTCGCCGAGCTCCCCGTGACGATCGACTGCCGCCCGGTCTGGCGCTGGCGGCGCTTCACGAGCGATCTGCCGCCGGACGCCGGCCTGCGCTGCTGCCTGGGCCGTCCGCTCCCCGGGAGGTAACCGGTGAACGTGCGTTCCATCATCGTCTGGACGGTCGTCGCCCTCGTCGGCGCCACCGGGTGGGCCGTGCTCGCCCTGTCCAGAGGCGAGAACGTCAACGCGGTCTGGCTGCTGTGCGCCGCCCTCGGCTCGTACGCCATCGCCTACCGCTTCTACGCCCGCTTCATCGTGCGCAGGGTGCTCGGCGCCGACGACCGCAGGGCCACCCCGGCCGAGCGGCTCGACAACGGCATCGACTACCACCCGACGGACCGGCGGATCCTGTTCGGCCACCACTTCGCCGCCATCGCGGGGGCCGGGCCGCTGGTCGGGCCGGTGCTCGCGGCGCAGATGGGCTACCTGCCCGGCACGATCTGGATCGTCGCCGGGGTGATCTTCGCGGGCGCCGTGCAGGACATGGTGGTCCTGTTCTTCTCGATGCGACGCAACGGCAGGAGCCTCGGGCAGATGGCCCGCGAGGAGATCGGTCCCGTGGGCGGCGCGGCGGCGCTCGTCGCCGTCTTCGCCATCATGATCATCCTGCTCGCGGTGCTCGCCCTGGTCGTGGTGAACGCGCTGGCCGCGTCGCCGTGGGGCGTGTTCTCCATCGCGATGACGATCCCGATCGCCCTGTTCATGGGCTTCTACCTGCGGGTGCTGCGGCCGGGCCGGGTCGTCGAGGCGAGCGTCATCGGGGTCGCGCTGCTGCTGCTCGCGATCGTGGCCGGCGGATGGGTGCAGGAGTCGAGCTGGGCGGCCACGTTCACGCTCTCGCCGTCGGCCCTGTCGCTGTGGCTGATCGCGTACGGGTTCGTCGCCGCGGTCCTGCCCGTGTGGATGCTGCTCGCGCCGCGCGACTACCTGTCGACGTTCATGAAGATCGGCACGATCGTGCTGATCGCGATCGGCATCGCCGTCACGCTGCCGCCGCTGCGGAACACCGCCTTCACCGACTTCGCGTTCAACGGCAAGGGGCCGGTGTTCGCCGGGTCGTTGTTCCCGTTCGTGTTCATCATCATCGCCTGCGGGGCGCTGTCGGGCTTCCACGCGCTGATCTCGTCGGGCACGACCCCCAAGATGATCCAGAAGGAGTCGCAGGTCCGGCTGATCGGCTACGGCTCGATGCTCATGGAGTCGTTCGTCGCGGTCATGGCCATCACGGCGGCCTCCGTGCTCAGCCCCGGCCTCTACTTCGCGATGAACTCGCCCGCCGGGGTCGTCGGCGCCACCGTGGAGAGCGCGTCGCGGGCGGTCTCGGACCTGGGGTTCGTGATCACGCCGGACCAGCTGCAGGCGGCGGCGGACTCCGTACGGGAGCAGACGCTGATCGCGCGGACGGGCGGCGCGCCGACGCTGGCGGTGGGCATCTCGCAGATCTTCTCGGGGTTCCTGGGCGGCGCGGGGCTGCAGGCGTTCTGGTACCACTTCGCGATCATGTTCGAGGCGCTGTTCATCCTCACGACCGTGGACGCGGGCACCCGGGTCGGGCGGTTCATGCTCCAGGACACGCTCGGCAACCTGTGGAAGCCGATCGCGCGGGTGAGCTGGTGGCCGGGGCTCGTCGCCTCCAGCGCGGTCGTCGTGGCGGCCTGGGGATACTTCCTCTACCAGGGCGTCAACGACCCGCTCGGCGGGATCAACCAGCTCTTCCCGCTGTTCGGCATCGCCAACCAGCTTCTCGCCGCGGTCGCGCTCACCGTGGCCACCACGTTGCTGATCAAGAGCGGGCGGCTCAGGTGGGCGTGGGTGACGGCGGTGCCGCTCGCCTGGGACGTCGCGGTCACCCTGACCGCGAGCTACCAGAAGATCTTCTCCACCCAGCCCTCGCTCGGCTTCTTCGCCCAGCGCGACCGCTACCAGGCGGCCCTCGACCAGGGCAGGCTGCTCGCCCCGGCCAAGACGCCCGAGGCGATGCGGCAGATCGTCGTCAACTCCACCGTCGACGGGGTGCTGGCCGCGCTGTTCGCGATCCTGATCATCATCGTGATCCTCGACGCCCTGAGGGTCTGGATCAGGGCGATCAGGACGCGGGAGCCGCTGCCGAGCACGGAGGCGCCGTTCGAGGAGTCGAAGCTCCTCGCCCCGGCCGGGCTCATCGCCACCCGCGCCGAGCGCGAGGCGACGGCCGGCACGTCCTGACCTATGCCTGGCCGGTCGGCAGCGCGACGACCTGGCGCAGGTTGACGTGGCGCGGGCGGCTGACCGTGTAGCCGATCAGGTCGGCCACGTCCTCGGCCGACAGCGCGGTGAACGCCTCGAACATCCCGGCGAGCTGCTCGCCCAGCTCGGCGTTGTCCACGTGGTCGGCGAGCTCGGTCGAGGTCAGGCCGGGCTCGACGTTGGTCACCCGCACGCCGCGCGGGCCGAACTCCGGGCGCAGCGAGGCCGACAGGTGGGTGAGCGCGGCCTTGGTCGCGCCGTAGACGGCGTAGTTGGGGAACGTGACGTGGGCGCCGATCGAGGAGATGTTGACCAGGTCGGCCGTACGGCCGGCGTCGGCGGCGGCCAGCAGGTCGGCGGTGAAGGCCCGGGTGACGCGCAGGACGCCGGTGACGTTGGTGTCCAGCATGCGGGTCCACTCGTCGAGCCTGCCGTCCTCGATCGGGTTCGGGAGCATCACGCCGGCGGAGTTGACGACCAGGTCGGGCCGCCCGAGCTCGGCGCGTACGAGGTCGGCGGCGGCGGCGACGCTCGCGTCGTCGGTGACGTCCACGGTGACGGCGAGCGCGGTGCCGCCGTCGGAGGTGATCTTGGCGACCAGGTCGGCCAGGCGGTCGGCGCGGCGGGCGAGCAGGGCCACCTTGGCGCCGCTCGCGGCGAGGAGGCGGGCCGTGGCCTCGCCCATGCCGCTGGCGGCCCCGGTCACGACGGCGATGCGGCCCGAAAGGTTCTCGTAGTTCGTCATGGGTCCCACCTTGGCCGGGATCGGCGGGCTTACCCAGCGCACGGCTTTTCCTGGTAAAGCCAGTACTACCCTGAAGCGATGGAAGGTGATTTGGGGCAGTTTCTCCGTTCTCGCCGGGCTCGGATCCAGCCGGAGGAGGCGGGGCTGCCCGCGTCGGGGCGGCGGCGGGTGGCCGGGCTGCGGCGCGAGGAGGTCGCGCTGCTCGCCGGGGTGAGCGTCGACTACTACATCCGCCTGGAGCAGGAACGCGTCCAGAACGTCTCCGACGCCGTGCTCGACGCCGTCGCCCGCGTGCTGCGCATGGACGACACCGAGCGGGCGCACCTCCGCGACCTGCTGCGGCCCACGCGGCGGCCGGGCGTGCCCGTCGTACGTCCGGGCCTGCGCGCGCTGCTCGACCTGGCCGACGGCATGCCCGCCTTCATCCTCGGGCCCCGCATGGACGTGCTGGCCTGGAACGCCCTAGCCGATCGGGTCTGCGGCTTCTCCGGCGTGCCGGCCGACCGGCTCAACCAGCTCAGGCAGGTGTTCCAGGCGCCGCACACGCGCACCCTCTACCGCGACTGGCCCGAGGTCGCCGCCGAGACGGTCGCCTACCTGCGGCTCTACGCCGGCCGCCACCCCCGCGACCCGCTGCTGGCCGAGCTGGTCGCCGACCTGTCGGCCGACCCCGGCTTCGCCCGGCTGTGGGCCGAGCACGCGGTCGCCGAGAAGACGTACGGGATCAAGCGCCTGCTCCACCCCGAGCTCGGCGAGCTGGACTTCGGCTACGAGACGCTGGCCGTGCCGGGGCAGCCCGAGCTGCTGATCGTCATGTACACCGCCGACCCGGCCTCCGCGACCGGGCGCGTGCTCGCGCGACTGCGTCCCGCCGCCGCGCTCGTCTGACCTCGCGCCGATGTTGACCCCGGCCCGGCCGGTCGGCATCGTGGGGCGGGTGACCGGCGATGACGTTGTGCTGACCAATCTCGACCAGCCGCTGTTCGACGGGTCGGGCGCCACCAAGCGCGACCTGGTCGACTACCTCGACGCGGTGGCCGACCGCATCCTCCCGGCCCTGCGCGGGCGGGCGTTGTCGGTGATGCGCGTACGGCCGGGCCAGGAGCCCTTCATGCAGAAGAACCTGCCCAAATACGCCCCGTCCTGGATCAGGTCCGTGACCGTCTGGGCCGAGGCGTCGCGCAGGGAGGTGACGTACGCGCTCTGCGACGACCGGCGCACCCTGCTGTGGTTCGCCAACCAGCGGGCGGTCGAGTACCACCCGGCGCTGTTCCTCGGCGACCACCCCACGCACATGGTGCTCGACCTCGACCCGCCCGAGGGCAGCGACTCCTTCGCGCTCGCCGTACGCGCCGCCCACCTCGTACGCCAGGCGCTCGCCGACGCCGGGCTGGCGGGCGCGGTCAAGACCAGCGGGGCGAAGGGCGTCCACGTGTTCGTCCCGGTGCCGGCGGGCACCGCCGTGGACGACCTGGCCGCCGCCACCCGCGCCCTGGCCGCCCGCGCCGAGCGCATCGACCCCGTGCTCGCCACCACGGCGTTCATCAGGGAAGACCGGGCGGGCAAGGTGTTCATCGACTCCACCAGGGCCGGGGGCGCGACGGTCGTGTCCGCCTACAGCCCGCGCGTACGTCCGGGCGCGCCGGTCTCGTTCCCGGTCCCGTGGGAGGAGCTCGACCGGGTCAAGCCGGCCGACTTCACCATCCACAGCGCGGCCGGGCTGCTCGGCGACCGCGACCCGTGGGCCGAGCTGATGCCGGAGGCACGCCCGCTGCCCGGCGACCTGGTCGCGGAGGGGCACACGATCCCGATCGCGCGCGTCCAGGCCATGCACGAGGGCAAGCGCCGCGCCCGTGCCCGCCGGAGCGAATCCCCGTGATGTCCGCATTTTGACGGGTGCGGGTCTTCTCAGGAGGGGTTGGCCGGGTTAGGTTCCGAGTCATTGCGGCTCGGGGGATTTCTCCGCATATCACTCCTCGTGGGAGCCATGCATGCGCAGAATCGTCATCGCATTGATCACCGCCCTCGCCTTACCCCTGGCCATGGCGGCGCCGGCGAACGCCGGGTCGCTGGATGACGCCTTCGCCAGACTGCTCGTGAAGAAGGTCAAGGGCGAGAACGTCAGGAAACACCTGGAGGCCCTGCAAACCATCGCGAACGCCAACGGCGGCACCCGAGCCGCCGGCACCCCCGGTTACGACGCGTCCCGTGACTACGTGGCGGGCAAACTCCGCAGAGCCGGATACAAGGTCACGCTCCAGCCGATCAACTTCGTCGAGAGCTGGACCGAGAACAGCCCGCCCACGCTCGACAGGACCGCCCCGGACGCGAAGTCGTACGTGCCGGGCGAGGACTTCTTCACCTTCCAGCCGTCGCCCGCCGGTGACGTGACCGCGCAGGTCCAGGGCGTCGACCTGACCCTGCCCCCGACCCCCACGCCCACCTCGACCAGCGGCTGCGAGGCGTCGGACTTCGCCGGGTTCGTCGCCGGTCGCATCGCGCTCATCCAGCGCGGCACCTGCTCCTTCGCCCAGAAGATCCGCAACGCGGGCCGCGCGGGCGCCTCCGGGATCATCGTGTTCAACGAGGGCCAGCCGGGCAGGACCGACGCGTACCCGCTGGACCTCGGCGAATGGCGGGCCGGGGTGCCGATGGTCTTCGCCGACTTCGCCGTCGGGAACGAGCTGGCCACGGGCGCGCCCACCGTACGGCTCAAGGTCGACTCCACCCTCGTCCTCGGCACCAACGACAACGTGATCGCCGAGTCCCGCTTCGGCGACCCGCGCGACGTCGTCATGATCGGCGGGCACCTCGACAGCGTGACCGCCGGGCCCGGCATCAACGACAACGGCTCGGGCAGCGCGACCATCCTGGAAGTGGCCGAGGAGATGGCCCTGTTCCCCGTGAAGAACAAGGTGCGCTTCGCGTTCTGGGCCGGCGAGGAGATCGGCCTGCTCGGCTCGGACCAGTACGTCGCGAAGCTGTCCCAGGCCGAACGCGACCGGATCAGGGTCTACCTGAACTTCGACATGGTCGCCTCGCCCAACTTCGCGTACAAGCTGTACGACGGCGACGACTCCGACGGCGAGGGCTCGCCGGCCGGCCCGCCCGGATCGGCGGAGATCGAGAAGCAGCTCGCCGCCTTCTACGCCGCGCGGAACCTGCCCACCGTGGGCACCGACTTCGACGGACGTTCGGACTACGGGCCGTTCATCGCGGTCGGCATCCCCTCGGGCGGGATCTTCACGGGCGCGGAGGGCATCAAGACGGCCGAGGAGGCGGCGCTGTTCGGCGGCACCGCGGGCGCCCCTTACGACGCCTGCTACCACGCGGCGTGCGACACGATCGCCAACATCAACGCGACGGCGCTCGACGTGGACGCCGACGCGGTCGCCGACTCGACGGCCAGGTTCGCCTTCAACCTGCGCGCCATCCCGAAGCGCCCGGCCGTGGCCGCGCGTACGCCGGTCTCTTCGGAGTCCGTGCGCTGACGACGTTTCCCGGGCGGGCCTGGCGGTCCGCCCGGGAGCCTAGGCGGCCTGGTCCCGGGTCATGGGCGCCAGGGCGGACGTGAGGGTGGCCGGGTCGTCGGCGAAGAAGCGGATCGAGACGGCCTCGGCGCGGCGGCCGAGGGGCCGGACGACGGTGATCGGCTCGGTCAGCTCGACCGTCACGTTCGTCCTGGACGCCACCGCCACCGACAGGCGGCCGTCCTTGACGGTGACCATGCCGGTCTCGTTGAGGTTGCGGCTGAGTCGGACCGCGGCGATCTTCTCCCTCGGTACGCGCAGGTCGAAGTAGGCGCCGTACCGGATGCGCAGTTCGCCGTCGGTGACCACGTGGGGCCTCGCGACCGACGCGGCGGCGAGCATGAGACAGAACAGCAGGCTGTAGAGGTCGGCGACGAACACCGGGACCCGCACCGCCGCCGGCACGTCGTTGGCGAGCAGCAGCAGGTCGACGACCGCGGTCTCGACCGCCATCGCGAACGTCATCAGCCCGAGCGTGAACGCCTGCTCCTTGGCGTACGACACCGCGACGGCCCCGGCGGGGACGCCGTGCCGCCGCCTCCCGATCCACATCCCGATGCTGACCAGCCCGATCACCTCGAACGAGAGGATCCTCCGCACCACGGCAAGACTCACGTGCGCTCCTTCAGTTTGATCAGGACCAGCCGCAGCACCTCGGTCTGCGCCGGAGACATCTCCTGCCCTATCGCCTCCAACCAGGACATATCGCCGTCGGTCGGCACCATCCTGGCCATCTCATCGGGGATGTGCGCGGCCATCTCCTCGGCCAGCTCCGGCACCCGTACGTCGTCCGCCCCGGCGTCGGCCAGCTCGTCGAGCCGGGCGTAGATCGCGTGCCCGCGGGCGAGCGCGTCGGGCTCGGCCATCGGCCGCATGACCTCGACCATCGCCGCCTGATCCGCCGGCCCGGACAGCGTGTGGACCAGCGTCAGCAACTCGTGGTCGAGCGCGCCGAACCGCGACCCGCCGGCGGCGAGATCGCGCAACATGGCCGCCGCGTCGGGCGAGACCATGGCCTCGGCGCTGAGCTCGGGCTGCCGGAGCAGCGCGGCGAGCCGCGCCCGCCGGGCCGCGATGGCCTCCTGCTCCTTGGCCAGATCGGCGTCCAGCTCCTCCAGCACCTCGCGGAAGTCCTTGCCCTGGTCGTCGGCCAGCGCGTCACGCAACTCGTCCAGGGACAGCCCGAGCCCGGCCAGATGCCGCACCCGCGCCAGGCGTACGGCGTCGCGCAGGCGGTACTCGCGGTAGCCGTTCGGCAACCGCTCGGGCTCCGGCAACAGGCCCAGATGGTGGTAGTACCGCACGGTACGGGTGGATACCCCGACCAGCGCGGCGAGTTCGCCGATCCGCATGGCCTCATTAGACACGTTGACGTCGCGTCAAGGTCAAACACGGCACGGGGGCGCTGAACGGGTGACTCGCGAGCCGGCAGGGGGGCACACCCCCTGCCGGCGCCGGGATCAGGTGAGCGGAGCCGCGGCCTCCCACGTACGCAGGTACGACTCGGCGCCCGCCGCCAGGTCGCGGACGATGTCCGGGCCCGCGATGAGCCGCATGTCCTCGACCCAGTCGGGCACCAGGCCGTAGTTGGCCACCCCGTCCACGTTCACGTCCCAGGTCCGCTCGCCCGTACGCAGCCGGTCCAGGACGGTCCCGTTGTACGCGGTGAACGGGTACGCGACCGCGCCTCCCGCACGTGGCGCGGGAAGACGGCCCATGCCGTTGACGTCGAGGCCGTAGCCGTAGCCGGGCACCTGGAACTGCTGCCGCAGCGGCACCGTACGCCGCCACTCGGCGACGAAGTCCTGGGAGTTGTGCCCGTATTGGGTGATCATGCCGCCGAGGGCGTAGATGCGGCTGAAGAAGGCGGGGTCGGCCCAGCTGTGGGAGGAGATCACGCCGGGGTAGTGGGCCGCCTCCAGCAGGCTGAGGGTCTGGGCGGCGGCCTTGACGCTCATGTGGTCGATCTCCACGAGCATGCCGCGCCGGATCAGGCCCTGCACCATGTACGTCCCGAGCGAGGTCAGCCCCCGCGTGTTGCAGTGCGGCGCGGGCGGATACAGGGGGAGCGAGACGCCCGGCGGCAGCAGCCGCGCGATCTGGTCGGGGAGCACGCCCGCCGGGTCGATGGTGTTGTCGTGCTCGGGCCCCGTGCAGGTGCGGGCCTGCCAGAACGAGCCGGTGGCGAGCAGGTTGCCGACGTTGACGATGGCGCCCTGGGTGCCGGAGTCGAAGCGGACGCCGCACAGCGCGTTGTCGTACTTGTGGCAGACGAACATGCTGCGGACGCCGAGCGCGTACATCTCGTCCAGGCCCCGGTCGATCTGGGCCTTCGTGCACTGCGGGATGCCGAAGATCTGCCGGCAGCCGAACGGCTCCGAGGTCTCGATCCCGAGGACGACGGCCAGTTTGCCGGCCGCGATCACGCTTCTGGCCTCGGCCGGGTCGCGCACGATGCGGAACCAGCCCCGTCCGGGGCCGCCCGCCTCGGCGTCGACGTGGTCCTGGAGCTCGCGGGCCCGCTGGGCCTGCAGGCGGATGGAGGTCATCTCGTCGCAGGAGTTCTTCTTCAGCGGGTAGATCGCGCAGAGCTGCCGGTTGGCCACCAGGTCGTTGACCAGCACGCGCAGGCCGCCCCGCCAGGCGCGTTCGACCCAGGTGTAGTACGCCTGCTGGTGGGTCAGCGAGTCGTGCGCGGGCCAGTCGCGGAACGTGGGCCAGCCGACGGGGTCGTGGGTGCCGGTGGGCGAGCCGGTGCGGGTGAAGTTCTCGAACCAGGCCAGCTCGCCGTGGGGGTAGTGGTCGGGGCAGTCGGTCAGGGCCTCCTCGATGCCGTCGGGGTCGTACGGCTTGCCGCACATGAGCATGCCGCCGAACGCCTCGTACGAGAACAGATGGCTGTGGCCGTCGACGAAGCCGCTCACGGGGGCGGCGACGGTCTGCGCGACGGCGCTGGGGACGGAGGGCGCGACCAGCGCGCCGGTCAGGAGGAGGACGGCTGCGGCCGCCCTGCGGATGAGTCGGTGGTGCATGGGCCACCTCCCAGGCCGGGGGGGTACCGGGGTTGCCGTCAGCATCCATCGCCGTCGGGGGTGCCGCAAGAGGAAACATGAGCTGATCTCATCTAAATGTTTTTCGTATGGCGGGCGTTGAACCGGTTGCCCGGGATCGGCGTACAACGGGGCGAGATCACCGGACCTTGGGGAATGGCGATGGAATGTCAGGGATGGGGTGGCGGCCTGGCCCTCCGGCCGCGCGACTACCTGGGCACGGGCGAGCCGCTCGCGGACGTCGTCCGGGCGGCGGGGCCGTTCCGGGGCGAAGGGCTCTACCGGCTCGCGCTCGGCACCGCCGCCACGATGGCCAGGCTGCACCTGACCGGCATCGCGGGGCTGCGGCTCAGCCCGCTGAACGTGCTGATCGGACCGCACGGCGAGTCGTCCTTCGCGCCCGGCCCGAGGAGCAGCGAGTTCCCGGCGAGCGACGTGCGCGAGTGGGCCGAGGTGATCCTCTTCGCCGCCACCGGCCAGGCCGCCGACGAGCCCGACCTCGACCGGCTGCTGCCCGCGCTGCGCGGCGTCGTCGACCAGTGCCGCCGGCCGGATCCAGGGGCCCGGCCGACGGCGGTGGACCTGGTGCGCATCCTGCTCGGGCACTCCGCGTCCGCGCGGCGGGCCTCGGTGCGGGAGCTGCTGCGCGAGGCGGAGCGGCGGGCCGGGCCGTACGAGCCGCCGCCGCCCGTGGTCCCGGCGCCGATGTGGCGCAGGCCGGCGTTCCTGGCGGGGGTGGCGATCGGCGTCCTGCTCGTCGCCGTCGCGGCCTTCGGCGTCACGGCCGTCTCCGGATACGCCTCCGGCCGGCTTCCCGTGAGCGCCGCCGTAGGGGGCCCGCGATGAGGGCCCTGGGGTACGGCGTGCTCGTCGGCGTCCTGATCGCGACCGTCGTCGCGTCCCTGGTGTTCGCCCTGACCGACCGGAGCACGAAGACCGCCCCCGCCGCGACGTGGCCGGGCACCGGTCAGGCGTAGGCGGGGGAGTGCGCGGTCCGGCGGCGACCAGGTTCTGGGCGGTGTTCTGCGCCCCCAGCGCGCGCCCGGCCCACGACGACCCGGCCGGCGACGGCCAGCAGGACCATCACCAAGGCGTTGACCCAGGGCGAGCTGCCGCATGGGCCGCATCCGGCTGCCGACCGCGTCTGTTGAGACGAATCGTCTTGTTAGATGAGACCGACTTGGATGAGGTCCGTCCGGCGCGACGTGCTCAGGTAGCCGCGTCCCGGTGGTCCGGCGAAGAACTGGTCGGGTTCGAGCGTCAGGTTGTGCTCGCGGGCGATCACCCTGGTCGTGGGCGTGAGCAGCAGGCGTACGCCCGAGCGCAGCACCTCCATGACCTCCGGGGCCAGCGAGCGCCGGTGGCCCTCCAGCAGCGGGGTGGCGTCCCCGGCGAGGATCAGCGCGCGGCGTCCCAGCTCGGCGGGGGCGAGGAGGTCCTGGAGCAGGGTCGGGAGCGTGGTGAAGTTCTCCTCCCTGGGGTTGATCGTGAGCTGGTCGAAGTCGTCCACGACCACGGCGTGACGGGCCTCGCCGAAATCCGCGACCGCCTCGCGGAGGGCCGCGTCGGTGAACGACGTGCCGGCCAGCGTCCTCGCCCCGGGCAGCGTACGGGTCAGCGGGGAGCGCGGCGGGGCGACGGCCAGCACGTCCACCCCGGACCTCAGCAGGCCGGAGGCGATGACCCGGGCCGCGTTCGTCCGGCCCGAGCCGGGCGGGCCCGAGACCAGCACCAGGTGCGGGCCCAGCTCGAACAGGTCCAGCCCGACGGGCGTGACGTCCGGCCCGCCCACCCCGAG
>JABFVJ010000363.1 GCA_013362835.1 Nonomuraea sp.
CGGGTTGCTGCTGGCCGCCGCGGCCGCGCCCGGCGGCGGGCGCTGGTTCACGCCGCGCCGGGGGCGCGTCGCCGTGTACGTGGCCGTCGCCGTGCCCCTCGTGTACTGCGCCACCCGGTGGGCGTGGGCGCTCGGCATCCCGCTGGGGGTGAGCGAGGAGTTCCTGGCCGAGGGCGAGGACGGGCTGTGGCTGGCCGGGGCGTACCTGGCGACCTTCGGCGCGCTCGGCGGGGTGCTCACCCTCGGGCTGACCCAGCGGTGGGGGGAGGTCTTCCCGCGCTGGATCCCCGGCCTGCGCGGCCGGCGGGTGCCGCCGCCGCTGGCGGTCGTCCCGGCCGGACTCGCCTCGATCATCATCACGGTGGCCGGGCTGACCTACGTTCGCTGGACGATCGCCGGCCGGTTCGCCCTGTCGGAATGGGGGGCCTGGCTGCCGGAGTGCTTCTGGCCGATCTGGGGCGCCGCCCTGGCCACCGCCACCGTCAGCTACCGCCTGCGCCGCAGGGACGACAGGCCGGTCAGTCCCGGGAGAACTTCTTGAACAGGAAGAAGTAGAGCTTGATGTACTGCCCGACGAGGATCCCGTTGATGATGGTGCCCTCGCGGATGAAGTGCGGCGCACCGAGACAGATCAGGCCGATCGCCGCGGACGTGACCAGCAACGTGCAGTCGAAGGCCGTCTTGATGTTGCCCCACTTGCGGCCGGTCCGCTTGAAGATCGTGTTGACGAACATGTCGACCGGCATGAGCACCAGATTGGCGCGGATCATCAGGAACAGGCCGAACGCCAGGGTCGCGTCCGCGAACACCAGGAGCAGGAACTTGGCGGCGTACGCGTCGAGCACGATCCAGCTCGTCAGCATCAGGTTCAGGTCGAGGAACGCGGCCAGGACGAACGCCGGGATCAACGCCAGGAAGTTCCTGAGCTTGAAGTCCTTCGGCATGGCCAGATACGTCAGCAGGAGCATCAGGAGTTCGAGGATGAAGTTGAACGTCCCCTGGCTGACCGAGGGGAACACCAGCGTCATCGTACGGGTGAGGCTGCTCTGCGGTGAGATGCCGATGCCCGCCCTGATGGCCAGGCTGACGCCCATCGTCAACAGGTAGATGCCGGCGGCGTAGGTGATCCAGCGCCGGACCAGGCTCCCGGTGTCGACGACTCCGGCATCCTTCTCATGCTGCAACACAGTTGCCTCCTTGGGCTGTAAGTCGTCTTGACCGGGGGTGCCGAGGGTGTGCCCGAGGGGGCCGGGCACACCGTGTCCGTACGGGCCTCAGACCATGAATCCGAAGCGGTCCAGCGAGATGAAGAGGGTCAGGAGCTTGTTGACGACGGGCTCGCCCTCGTTGAGATGGCCCAGCTCCTTCAGCGCGGCGTCGATCGACCGGGTCGCCTCGACCAGCTCGGCCAGGCGCATGTCGGCCATGACACCGTAAATGTCCAGGGGGAGTGCTGCCTTCACCTGGCGGTTCTCGGTCACGAGGCAGCCGCCGACGAAGGTGTCGAGCCGCTTGAGGTTGTCGCACATCTCGGCGCTGTCGGACCCGACGACCACGAAGTAGGCGAAGGGCGCCGGCCAGAACGTCGAGACGGCTCCCCGGTCGATCGAGACGCCCTTGAACAGCCCGTTGACGATGTGGCGCCGGCCGTCCGCGTACCGCTGCACGACCGAGATGCGGTTCAGCGTGACGCCGTCCACCTCGGGCACGATCGTCCCGTCCTCGAACGGGACCCAGATCTCCTGCGAGAACTTGAGGTGGCCGCGCCCGTAGACGTCGAAGAGGAGCACCTTCGCCTGGCTCCCGTCGGCCGAGACCTCGATCGGGGTGAGGTCGAGCTGCTCGGGGGCCAGATCGGCGAGCCCCGGCCTGGGCTCCTTCACCATGACGGAGTAGTCGAGGTCGACCGGCTTGAGGAGCTTGCGGTCCTTCGCGACGAGCTCGCCGCCCTTGAACACGTACCTCGGGTTGATCTTCGACAGGCTGTCGGTCAGCACGATGTCGGCGTACCGGCCCGGGGCGAGCGAGCCGAAGTCGTCGTCCATGTGGAAGGAGCGCGCGGCGTACAGCGTCCCCATCTTGATGGCCTGGATCGGGTTGACGCCCATCTCGACGGCCAGGGAGATGACCCAGTCGATGTGCCCCTTGGTCAGCACGCGGTCGACGGAGATGTTGTCGGCGCACATCTGGAAGTTCTCGGCCGGCCAGCGGCGCTTCACGATGGCGCGCAGCATGGTCCTGATCACCTCGGGGCTGCCCACCCCGAACTTGATCTGGGTGTGGAAGCCGTAGCGGATGCTCTTCTCGATGTCGTCCTCGTTCCAGACATCGTGATTGTTGTGCGCGCCGATCGCGGGCATGTAGTTCAGCAACATGTCCGGCAGCGCCGTCACACCCCAATGGCTGTTGACGAACCCGCCGTTCGCGCGCCCCAGGGCCGACTTGCGGAAGTCGTCGTCATTTCCCGTCATGTAGGAGAGGTGGGCGAGCTCGCCCAGCCCGATCACCGGATCCATCTTCAGCATCGCGTCGGTGACCTCGACCGACGTCTTCTTCCCCGGCGCGAAGGCGTAGATCCGGTAAGGCAGCTTCTCGTAGTCCTTGAACAACGCCTGGGCGGCCTCGATCGCCTCGTCGCCGGCCGCGCTCGCGAAGTCCAGCGTCTCGGCGAAAATGGTGGTCGTGCCGCTCGGCACGATCGCCTCGCCGAAAGCCGCCGGGTGGGCCAGCTGGGCGTCGAAATGGAGATGCGCGTCGATCAGGCCGGGAATCGCGTAAAGGCCCTGGCCGTCGAACACCTCGCGGACCCGCACGATCGACTCGTCGGGGTTCAGCGCGATGATGCGCTCGCCGTAGACGAGGATCGAGCCCTGGTAGACGGTCTCGCTGTGGACGTCCAGGATGTTGAGGTCGCGAAGCAGCAGGTCTGCTTCCCTCTCCCCGTTCAGGATGTCGAAGATCGCGCGGACGTGGTCGTAGTGGACCGAGACCCCGGCCTCGCTCGTCCTCTCCTGCTGGAGCATGATTTCCTCGCTTCGTTCTCGGCTGCCGCGCGGAGCTGATCGAAACGGCCGTTCGCGGCCGCGTCGCTCGTACGCGCTGTGGCTATGAAATGGCACGCCACCGTTGCTGACAAGCAGCCGTTTTCGCACGGACTGTACGCTTTTTGTGCACGGTCCGGACAGGGAGGCCCCCATGCTCCACTCACGCTTGCTGCACTACATCGACGAAGTGGCGCGCTACGGCTCCATCCGGGCCGCCGGGGCGAGGCTGCACGTCGCGCCGTCGGCCATCAACCGGCAGATCCTGCTCCTTGAGGAGGAGCTCGGCGAGCCGCTGTTCGAACGCCTGCCGCGCGGCATGCGCCTCACCCCGGCCGGCGAGGTCCTCGTCGCCCACATCCGCAGAACGTTGCAGGAATACCGCGAGGCCGTCACCGAGATCCGCGACCTGCAGTCACTCCCGAGCGGCGAAGTCGTGATCGCCACGATGACCGGCCTGGCCAGCAGCATCGTCTCCACCGCGACGGTGAACTTCCACGCCCGCCACCCCGACGTCCGCATTTCGATCAGGACGCTTTCCACGCACGACATCCTGCGCGCGGTGCTGAACAGCGAGGCCGATCTCGGCCTCGGATTCAACGTGCCTTCCTCGGCACAACTCGAACTCTGCTGGCAGATGGACACCCGGCTCGGCGCGGTCATCGCGGCGAAACACCCGCTGGCCCGGATGGAGACCATTCCGCTGGCTTCCTGCGCGGCCTATCCGCTCATTTTCGCCGACCGTTCGATGGTGATCCACGGCATCATCGCCGACACCTTCGCCGAGGCCGGGCTGAAAGCCGAACCCGCCTTCCACACCAATTCCATCGAGACGATGAAGAGGCTCGCCGCCGCGGGCGAGGCGATCGCCTTTCTCAGCAGGTACGACATCGCCGAGGAACACCACAACGGCAGCCTCGTCTTCCGCCCGGTCAGGGACCGCGCGTTCAGCGACAACATCCTCTCCCTCGTACGCCGGGAAAAGCACGGCCACGGCCTGGCCAGCCTGCTGTTCGCCGAGGAGATCGTGGGAACGCTGGAATCCGTCGTCGCCCAATCGGCCGGCTGAACGCCCCGCGTCGTGCGGAGCGTTCAGCCCCTGCTCAGCCCTGGTACGGCGGGGCGACGCCCCAGCCCCAGTGCGGCATGGGAGCTTCCAGGGGCGGGGTGGCGCCGGGCTGGGAGTTGGACAGCGCGAGGCGGGTGCCCCACTCGATGTAGGAGGCGAACGCCGCGCGGAACTCGGGGTCGTCGGGCAGGCCGACCTCGTCGGCGGCGTCCATGAGCAGGCTCACCCAGCGGCGGCGCTGCGCCTCGGTGATCGCCTTGCCGAG
>JABFVJ010000348.1 GCA_013362835.1 Nonomuraea sp.
ACCCAGCCCGGGAGCTGGTAGGAGCGCAGGGTCACGATCGGCAGCGGGACGCCGTTGCCGCACACCGCCGCGAGGAGGTCGCCGACGACTCCCGCCTCGCCCATGCCCGCGACCACGACGGCCCGCGGGCGGCCCTGGCCGGACAGCCGGTCGACGCCGGCCTCGACGGCGGCGCGATGGCCGGTGCGCACCTGGGCGGCCGAGGACGCGACCGCGAGCAGCATGCCGCCCGGGTCGGCCTCACCGAGGTGGTGCTGGTCGTCGAGCCGCGCGGGCTCCCAGGTCACGGCTTCCTTGCCTCATCGACCAGCAGGACGGGGATGTCGTCGCGGACCGGGTAGATCAGACCGCAGCCCGTGCAGGCCAGCTCCTCGGCCTCGGACTCGGCCCGCAGCGGCGCCTTGCACGCCGGGCAGGCCAGGATCTCCAGCAGCCAGTCGTCGATCTTCACAGTGACACCCTTCCCACAATGGCGAGGACCTCGTCCTTGATCGCCGTCATCTTGCTCTCGTCGGCCGCCTCGGCGTTGAGCCTGAGCAGCGGCTCGGTGTTGGACGCCCGCAGGTTGAACCACCAGTCGGGGCCGGTGACGGTCAGGCCGTCGAGCTCGTCGAACTCGCCGCGGCCGTCGAAGGACGCACGCACCAGGGCGAGCGCCTCGCCCTGGTCGGCGACCGAGCTGTTGAGCTCGCCGGAGGCGTGGTAGCGGGAGTAGGCCGCCACCACCTGCGACAGCGGGCGCTCCTGCTCGCCGAGCGCGGCCAGCACGTGCATCGCGGCGAGCAGGCCCGAGTCGGCGAACCAGAAGTCGCGGAAGTAGTAGTGGGCGGAGTGCTCGCCGCCGAAGATCGCGCCGGTGCGGGCCATCTCCGCCTTGATGAAGGAGTGGCCGACGCGCGCGCGGACGGGCACGCCGCCCTGCTCGCGGACGATCTCGGGCACGCCGAGCGAGGTGATCACGTTGTGGATGATCGTCCCGCCGGGGTGTTTGCCCAGCTCCCGGGTGGCGACCAGGGCGGTGATCGCCGACGGCGAGACGGACTCGCCGCGCTCGTCGACCACCCAGCAGCGGTCGGCGTCGCCGTCGAAGGCGAGGCCCAGGTCGGCGCCGGTCTCGACGACGGCGCGGCGGACGTCGAGGAGGTTCTGCGGCTCCAGCGGGTTGGCGTCGTGGTTGGGGAAGGTGCCGTCGAGCTCGAAGAAGAGCGGGACGACCTCCAGCGGCAGGCCGCCGAACACGGCCGGGACCGTGTGGCCGCCCATGCCGTTGCCCGCGTCGACGACGACCTTGAGCGGCCTGATCGCCGACAGGTCGACGAGCGTGCGCAGGTGGTGGGCGTAGCCGGACAGCAGGTCCTTCTCGATCAGCGAACCGGTCGGGGTGGCCGTGACGCCGACCAGCTCGGCCGCGCGGTCGCGGATCTCGGTCAGGCCCGTCTCGCCGCCGATCGGCACCGCGCCGCTGCGGCACATCTTCATCCCGTTGTACTGCGCCGGGTTGTGGCTGGCGGTGAACATCACGCCGGGCAGCCCGAGGCTGCCGCTCGCGTAGTAGAGCAGGTCGGTGGAGCCCAGCCCGGCGTGCACGACGTCGGCGCGGCGCGAACGGGCGCCCCTGATGAACGCCTCGGCCAGCGGCACGGAGGAGTCGCGCATGTCATGCGCCACGACGACGGACTCGGCGCCGGTCACCTCGACGAACGCCGCCCCCACGGCCTCGGCGATCGGCTCGTCGAGCTCGTCGGGGACCACCCCGCGAACGTCGTACGCTTTGAAGATCTTGGCGAGGTCGCCCACTCTCCAGCTCCGCCCCTAGGTCATCTGACGTGTGGAACGAGCCTACCGGTCACGGTGCTGCTGGGCCGACCGCAGAACACGCAGGTGTCCTCGGCGCCCGACCTCGACGCCCTGGCCGACCGGCTCACCGCTGCCGGACGGAGTGGGCCGCGCGGCCTCCCTGACCGCGTTGGCCAGCGCTTCGAGGTCGTCGGAGCTGGGCGAGTTGCCGTCGGTGGGGAGCCGGACGACCTCCCATCCTCGGGGAGCGGTCAGCCGCTCGGCGTGTTCGGCGCACAGGTCGTAACAGTGTGGCTCCGCGTACGTCGCCAGAGGGCCGAGAACAGCGGTCGAGTCGGCGTATACGTACGTGAGCGTGAAGACGGCAGGCTGGCTGCAAGCGGTGCGGGAACAGCGGCGGACGGGGCTCACGGAGGGACCGTATCTGGTAAGAGTGCGAGGCGCCACTATCTGAGCGCTCTTAACGAGCGTGTCGCCACAATTCGGACACCTGTCGCAGGCTTTCCACCCAGATGCACCGATGCGAGCCTGAGAAGCAACACTTCCCCACCGCCCTTGACGCCACACCGGACGCGACTGTACTTTCCATATTAGTTAATTAACCGATGAGGAAAATATGAGCCAGACCGATCAGCTCAGCGCCACGTTCGCGGCGCTCGCCGACCCGACGCGGCGGGCGATCCTGGCCCGCCTGGCCGAGGGCGAGGCGACCGTCGGCCAGCTGGCCGAGCCGTTCGACCTCACGCTGCCCGCCGTGTCCAAGCATGTGAAGGTGCTGGCCAGGGCAGGGCTCGTCGAGCAGGGCAGGCAGGCGCAGTGGCGGCCGTGCCGGCTGCGGCCCGAGCCGCTGCGCGACGTGCTGGCGTGGATGGCCCAGTACCGCGAGTTCCTCGGGCAGAGCCTCGACCGCCTCGACGACTACCTGCGGGGCCTACAGGAAGGTGAGCGGAAATGACGAGACAGGACCTCGGGAACGAGTCCACGACCGTGACGGCCGAAGGGGCGGTCCTGCTCATGGAGCGGGTCTTCGACGCCCCGCGCGAGCTGGTCTGGACCGCGATGACCTCCGCCGAGCACATCCCCCACTGGTACGGCCCGCACGGCAACCACGCCAGGGTCGACGAGATGGACGTACGTCCGGGCGGCCGGTGGCGCATCGCGCCGGACGGGCCGGAGGGCATGGCGTTCACCGGGGAGTTCGTCGAGGTGGTGCCGCCGGAGCGGCTCGTCCGCACCTCGCGCCCCGACGTCGAGCCCGCCGGGCCGCCGGCCGTGGAGACGCTCACGTTCGAGGACCTCGGAGGGCGTACGCGGCTGCGCTGGGAGGCCCGCTTCCCGTCGGAGGAGATCCTCGGCTTCGCGATCGGGACGGGGATGACCAAGGGCATACTCGAACAGTTCGACCGCCTCGCCGCCCATCTGTCCTGATCGGGGTTCGGGGGCGGGTGCCCTTACACTTGATCGGTGACTCCCAAGCGCGGTCCCAGACGGCGCGATCGCCACGGTCGTGGCCTGCGCGGCCCCCTCGCGCCCTCCCACGTCCCCATGGCCAGGTCCCGCAGCGAGCGCTTCGACGACCTCGTGCTCGACGCCGTCGACCGGCTCAGGCCGCGGTGGGACAAACAGCTGTCGGCCGTGGAGTTCGCCGTCGAGGAGGTCCCGCCGATGAGCGAGCTGGGCGACGGGCCGAGCCTCGGCTCCGACCCCATCCCGTTCGGCCGGGCCGACGCGGCCAGCGGCCAGTCACCCGCCTCGGTGGTCGTCTACCGGCGTCCGCTGGAGGCGCGCGCCAGAGACCGCGACACGCTGGGCGCGATGGTCCACGACACGGTGGTCGAGCAGGTCGCCACCCTGCTCGGCCTCTCCCCCGAGACCGTCGACCCGGGCTACGACGACCGCCGCTGACCGTTCAGGGCAGCACCACGAGGGCGGTGTCCCGCAGCGGGGGCAGCATGGTCCACATGCGTGCGGGCGCGAGCGGCTGCGCCGTCAGCATGAGCCCGCTCTTCTGCCGCTCCTCGATGACCCGGCCTCCGTACACCTGGCCCGACACCGGCGTGACCAGCACGGCGAAGTCGCCCTTGCCGCGCAGCCGTACGCTCTTGGTCCGCCCGGCCGGCACCGCCACCTCGTACGGCTTGCCCTCGGCGCCCTTCGCCGGCACCTCCTGCACCCGCACCCTGCCCGGCCCGCCGAGCGCGGTGAACAGCAGCCGCGTGCCCGGCCCGTTGCCCGCCACCGCGCTGCCCAGGTCGAGCGCCGGCGTGCCCGCCGTGAACGCCACGTCCTGCCGCTGCCCGGTGCCGGTGACGACCACCCCGGCCACGACCGGCTCCGGCGAGGTGAGCACGAGCGCGGCCGACTCGCCGCCGATCCCCGTGGTGACGTCGACCGCGACCACGCTGCCCGCGGGCACGTCGACCTCCTCGCGGCCCTTCATCGCGTACTCGGCGTCCTCGCTCACCGCCTTGACCTTCACCGTCACGTCGTTCTCGCCGGGCGCGGCGACCAGCAGCCGCCGCCGACCGCCGCCGCCGGGGATGCCGGGCACGACCACGCGCGT
>JABFVJ010000407.1 GCA_013362835.1 Nonomuraea sp.
GCCGCCTCCGACGAACCGCTCGGCGGCCGTACCACCGAGCTGAACGGCCTGGAGTACGTCGGCATGAAGGACTCGCTCGACCCCGTTCAGCGGGACGAGATGCAGCTCCCGCGCACGTCGACGCTGACCGTCTACATCAGGGGCGAACGGCCGCTGAGCCGGCTCGGCAAGGCCCAGATCGTCTGCACGGCGCAGCAGGACACGGCGTTCGAGACGGTCAAGATCGTACGGGAGAACAAGGACCGCCCCTCCGAGTCGGAGGGGCGGTACATCTGCGGCGACCTCAAGGTGAGGTCTACATCGTGATGTCCTCCAGCATCTCGGTCACCAGCGCGGCGATCGGCGAACGCTCGGACCTGGTGAGCGTGACGTGCGCGAAGAGCGGGTGGCCCTTCAGCTTCTCCACCACGGCCACCACGCCGTCGTGCCTGCCGACCCGCAGGTTGTCGCGCTGGGCGACGTCGTGGGTGAGCACCACGCGGGAGTTGGCGCCGATGCGGCTCAGCACCGTGAGCAGCACCCCGCGCTCCAGCGACTGGGCCTCGTCGACGATCACGAACGCGTCGTGCAGCGAACGGCCGCGGATGTGCGTCAGCGGGAGCACCTCCAGCATGCCCCGGTCGAGCACCTCCTCGATCACCTCGGGGGACGTGACCGCGCCGAGCGTGTCGTAGACCGCCTGCGCCCAGGGGCCCATCTTCTCGCCCTCGGTGCCCGGCAGGTAGCCGAGCTCCTGGCCGCCGACGGCGTACAGGGGGCGGAAGACGACCACCTTGCGGTGCTGGCGGCGTTCGAGCACGGCCTCCAGGCCCGCGCAGAGCGCCAGCGCCGACTTGCCGGTGCCGGCCCGGCCGCCGAGCGACACGATGCCGATCTCCGGGTCCATCAGCAGGTCGAGGGCGATGCGCTGCTCGGCCGAGCGGCCGTGCAGGCCGAAGACCTCGCGGTCGCCGCGGACCAGGCGTACGGACTTGTCCGCGCCGACCCTGCCGAGCGCCGACCCCTTCGACGACAGCAGCCGCAGGCCGGTGTGCGCGGGGAGCTCCCTGGCCTCCTCCAGGTCGGCCGTGCCCTTGTCGAAGAGCGTCTCGACGTCCTCCGCCGTCACCTGCAGCTCGGCCATCCCGGTCCAGCCGGACTCGACGACCAGCTCGGCGCGGTACTCCTCCGCCGCCAGGCCGATCGAGGCCGCCTTGACCCGCATGGGCAGGTCTTTGGACACCAGGACGACGTCGCAGCCCTCGGCGGCGAGCGAGCGCGCCACGGTCAGGATGCGGGTGTCGTTGTCGCCCAGGCGGAACCCGACGGGCAGGATGGACGGATCGCTGTGGTTGAGCTCAACCCTGATCGTGCCATCACCTGTCGGCATCGGGTCGTCCAGCCTGCCATGCTGGACCCGCAGGTCATCGAGGTAGCGGAGAGCCTTCCTCGCGAAGTAGCCGAGCTCGGGATGGTGCCGCTTACCTTCCAGCTCCGTGATGACCACGATGGGAAGGACGACGTCGTGCTCGGCGAAGCGCGTCAATGCCGCCGGGTCGGCCAGCAGCACCGAGGTGTCCAGCACGTACGTGCGCTTGGCCGGCTGGTGAGTAGGGTTGCTCGAGGACACTGCCACACGTTCTCCCCCGGGCGCCCATAGGTGCGGGCACCCTGCAGACGAGGTGGGAATCGGACCGGACCCGCGTCCCCGACCGCATGCTGCCGGCGGAGCCGGATTCCGGCCCCCCTCGGCAAGATCTGGTGCAAAGGCGGGCCCTCTCCGGGATGCCCGGCCTGCGGCCGGACACTTCCAACGTTACGTCCTGAATACCCGTATGTGGCGTCAGGAACCGTAACGTCGGTGCCTCGCAGCGTAATCACGCAACGCCCGCAGGAAGTCGACCCTGCGGAAGTCCGGCCAGTAAGCCTCGTGGAAGTAGAACTCCGAGTGAGCGCTCTGCCACAACATGAATCCGGACAAGCGCTGCTCGCCCGACGTCCGGATGAGGAGGTCCGGGTCGGGTTGGCCGCGAGTGTAGAGATGCTCCGCGATGTGTTCGACATCGAGGACCTCGACAAGGTCCTCGATGCTTGCGCCCTTGCTCGCATGCTCCTGGAGGAGTGAGCGCACCGCATCGGCAATCTCACGTCTTCCTCCATACCCAACTGCAACGTTCACAATCAGGCCTGGACGGTGTGATGACGCTTCTTTTGCGTTTTTCAGGACATTCGCCGTGCGGTCCGGCAGCAGGTCCAGCGCGCCGACGGGGCTGATCCGCCAGCCTTCGTCCACGAGCTCCTGCACCACGTCCTCGATGATGTGCAGCAGGGGCTCCAGCTCTTCCCTCGGCCGGTTGAGGTTGTCGTTGGACAACATCCAGACGGTGACGACCTCGACGCCCGTCTCGCGGCACCAGCCGAGCAGCTCGGATATCTTGTCGGCGCCCTTGCGGTGGCCGGTGGCCACGTCGCGCATGCCCATGGCGCGCGCCCAGCGGCGGTTGCCGTCGATGATGACCCCGACATGCCGGGGGACGCTGTCCTTCGACAGCTTGGTCTCCAGCCGGTGCTCGTACAGCCGGTAGACCAGATCGCGCAGGCCCACGGAGTGCCTCCCCAGCGGTGCTGTGCCTTTGGTCGATTGACCCAACAGGCAATTATCACCGCGATTCGCCCGTGCCTGCTCCCCCAATCGGGTTCCTGGCGAGATCTCTTCCTCCCAGACACCCCTCCGCCTCGTTGACCAGCTCGCGGACGAACTCGGACAACTCCGCCGACGTCAGCACCGCCCGCATGCCGACGCCCGTGGCTCCCCACGCCTCCACGTAGGCCCTGCGGGTCAGCCGCCACTGCCCCGGGGCCGGCTGCCAGATGGGGATCGTGCGCAGCTGGCAGCGCAGCTCGCCGCCGCCGACCAGGCCGGACCTGGTGCGGTAGCGGAAGGAGAACAGCTCGCTCTCCGGCGCCTCGTCGGGGAACCGGTCGTCGGGGTCGACCCACCGCCTGGCCGCACCCCGCCCCTCGCGGGCCTCGTCGACGCCGCGCGCCAGGCGCGCGAGCAGCCAGCCGCACCGCTCACCCACGCTCCCGTACGGCGTGCCGTCGCGGTGCAGTTCGAGGGTGATCTCGTACGGCGTGCCGACGGTGTCCGTGCACGGGATCGGCGTGACCGTCAGGTACGATCCATCGACGCAGCGTAGTCCCCCCACGCCCTTCCCCGTTTCCGGCCCTAACTCAGCTAAACCCGTAGAAACCCCTGGCCGTGTCGCCGAGCACCAGGTCCCTGTCGGTTCCGCCGAGCAGGGCGGCCGCGACCTCCCAGACCGTCCGGTAGTCGGCCGCGAGCAGGGCCACCGGCCAGTCGCTGCCGGCCATCAGGCGTTCCGGGCCGAAGAGCTCGACCGCGTGCTCGACGTACGGGCGCAGGTCCTCCACCGTCCAGTTCTGGTGGTCGGCCTCGGTGACCAGGCCGGAGACCTTGGCGTACACGTTGGGGCGTTCGGCGGCGCGGGCCAGCTGGGTCGCCCACGGCTCCCACTCGCCGTCCTTGACGCGCGGCTTGGAGAGGTGGTCGATGACGATCTTCAACGTCGGATGCCGGTCGGCGACGGTGAGCACGTGGTCGAGGTGCCGGGGCAGGAGCGAGACCACGTCGAACGTCAGCCCGGCCGCCGCGACCAGGCCCAGCGACTCCAGCACCTCCTCGCGTACCAGCCAGTCGGGGTCGGGTTCGTCGTGGATCAGGTGCCTCACCCCGCGGAACTTGGCGGAGCTCGGATGTCTTCCGTAGCGGTCGATGGCCTCGGCGGCCTCGCGGGGGCGGGTCAGCGGGATCCAGCCGACCACTGCTCCGATGAAGTCGCAGGCGGCCGCCTGGGCGAGCATGGCGTCGGTGTCGGCGTAGGAGTCGGCGGCCTGCACCAGCACCGTACGGTCCACTCCGGCCCGTTCCAGCTCGGGCCGCAGGTCCTCCGGCGCGTACGTCCGGTACAGCACGCCCATGTCCGGGGTGAGCCAGGGATAGTCGCCGGTTTCGAGGTCCCAGAAGTGCTGATGCGCGTCGACAATCACCCGCCAAACCTAGGATGTCTGGATATATCCGGGCAAGGGCCCCACGGGGTCAGGGCGACCCGCGGAACACCCTGCCCAACCCGGCCCACCAGCGGGACACCACGCCCGAACCGGTCGGCCCGTCCCGCAGAGTGTCCGGCGGGGTGTCCGGCAGGGTGTCCGGCAGGTGGCCCCGGGCGCGTAGCCAGGCGGCGAAGTCGTCGGCGTCGGCGCGGTAACCGGGCGGCGGGGTGGCACGGGCGCGGGCGTACGCGGCGAACTCCTCGGCGAGGCGCGGACCCGCCGCGGCGGCGGCATCGGGCCGCAGCC